>DASWDV010000195.1:0-5620 GCA_036395075.1 Gemmatimonadaceae bacterium
CACAGGCCCGGAGGGAATCGAACCCCCAACCGCCGGTTTTGGAGACCGGTGCTCTACCAATTGAGCTACGGACCTAATCCGGTTGAGCCAGAGCGAAATGCGACGAGCGCGAACCGCGTACTACAGAGAACTACGAACGACAGCGAACCGCGAACCGCGAACAACCAGTCTACACTTGCGATCAATCGTCGTACTTGAGGGGTGGCTGACGGGAATTGAACCCGCAACCCCCGGTGCCACAGACCGGTGCTCTAACCAATTGAGCTACAGCCACCATCAAGCCGCAGGCTACCCTAGAATCCAACGAAGAAGGCATTCAAACGGCGAAGCTGCATCTTAACCGCGTTTTATAAGCGAATCAACTTACTTTGCGCGGTCCATGTACTCGCCTGTATTCGGATTCACGCGCACCTTTTCGCCCGTGTTCACGAACTCGGGAACGTTCACCGTCACACCGTTCTCGAGCTTCGCCGGCTTGGTGGACGCGGTCTTCGTCGCGGTCTTCATGACGGGTGCCGTGTCGACTACTTCCAGGACCATCGAATTCGGCAAGTCGATGCCGATCACCCTTCCGTTGTAGTACTCCGCCTGGATCTTCATGCCCGACTGCATCCACTGTGCGTTGTCGCCCAGCACTTCCTCCTCGATCTCGAGCTGATCGTAGTTCTCGGTGTTCATAAAGTGATAGGTGTTGCCGCCCTGGTACATGAACTCGAGATCGTGCGTCTCCATCGACGCCTTCTCGATTGTATCAGCGGCGCGAAAGCGGTGCTCGAAATTGTTGCCGGTGCGAAGATTCTTGAGCTTGGCCTGCACCATCGCGCGGAGGTTGCCCGGCGTGTGGTGCCGGAACTCCACGACGCGACAGGGATCGCCGTTAAAGACGAGCACCATTCCACGCCGAATCTGAGTCGCGGGCATTGCCATATCGTGATTCCAGAACTGGGGTCGACAAATTGAAGCTTCGCGGCTGGATAGCTTTTCTCGGCAGACCAGCACAGGCGCCGCCGGATGGACGGCTTTCGGTGAACCGGCCAGCGGCGATCTGCTCGATTAAGCGAAGCGTAAACGCAAACAGCCTCGAAACTTAGCCGCTTTTTGAAGCTCGGTCAAGCAGCGCGACTATCGGCTTCAGCCCTTTCCAAACGTTGTCGGCGACGATACGCTCGCCGCTCAAATTCGGGTGCACGCCGTCGGGCTGATTGAGCCGTGGAATTCCCGCGACACCACTCAGTAAGAATGGAAGCAGCGGAATGTTTTCCTTCTGCGCTATCGCCGGGTAGATCGCTCGGAAGCTGCGGGTGTAAGAGACCCCGTAATTGGGAGGCGCTTCCATTTGAATCAGTGCGATCTTCGCCTGCGGCTGTTTCGCACGGACCGCTCCGATCAAGCGCTCCAGGTTGCTGCGCGCGGCGTCAGGCGAAAGACCACGTAACGCGTCATTGGCGCCCGCTTCAATCACGACAAGATCGGCAGGCGTGCGCAGAACCCAGTCTACTCTCCGCACTGCCCCGGCCGTCGTCTCGCCCGACAGACCGGCATTCACTGCCCTGATCGGAACGCCTTCCGAGCGTGCTCTCTTCTCGATGAGCGACGGGAATGCCTGCTCCGGATCGAGCCCGTATCCAGCCGTAAGACTGGTTCCGAAGAAAAGAACGACTGGCGTGCGTACTGTCTTCGTGGAGCTATCGACTGCGGCCACCGCCTCCGCACCCTTGGTAATGGTCATGTTATTCTTCGTCTCTCTTGAATTTCGTCCACTTTCAATATTTCCGTCCGGGCTGCACGCGACGATGCTCGCGAGCGCGGTGATCGAAGCCACCGACCGTGCGTAACGCACCAACCAAATTCCACCCTCATTCATGCTGATCGCCCGTGACGTAACGAAAGAATACATGAGCGGCGAGCAGAAGCTCGTCGTGCTGCGCGATGTGTCGTTCACGATACAGCAGGGAGCCTTCGTCGCAATCGTCGGACCTTCGGGTAGCGGCAAGACGACGCTGCTTGGCCTGCTCGCCGGACTTGATACACCAACCCGAGGCACGGTGGTCCTTGACGAAGCCGATCTCGGCGGCTTGTCCGAAAACGATCGCGCGCGGCTTCGCGGCGAGAAAGTCGGCTTCGTGTTTCAGACCTTTCAGCTCATTCCGACGCTGACCGCGCTCGAGAACGTTCAGGTTCCGCTCGAGCTGCGAGGTACGGCGGGCGCAACGGAACGAGCCCGCGACCTGATCGACCGTGTCGGTCTCACCGGCCGAGGCCATCACTTTCCCACACAGCTTTCTGGGGGAGAGCAGCAGCGAGTGGCGATCGCGCGCGCATTCGCCAATTCCCCAAAGATCCTTTTTGCCGACGAACCCACCGGGAATCTGGACAATGCGACTGGCCACCGGATCTTCGAGCTGCTGCAGTCGCTCAACAGCGAGGGAGGCTCGACGATCGTGTTGGTGACGCACGATTCGTCGCTCGCCGCCCAGGCCTCGCGGATTATTCGCCTGCTCGACGGAGCCATCGTCGAAGATACTGGCGCGACCGTCACGTGACCGGCGTGTCACGAAGCATCTGGAGTCTCGCCTGGCGCGAGAGCCGCACCGCTCGAAGGCGACTCTTGCTCTACATGTCGTCCATTTCACTGGGCGTCGCCGCGCTCGTCGCAATCGACTCGTTTTCGGCGAACATCATCCAGTCGGTGAAAGACCAGTCGCGGGCGATAATGGGTGGAGACGTTTCGTTCAGCTCGTCGAAGCCGATTCCCGCGCCGGTCGATTCCCTCTTCGACTCCCTGAGCCACAAGGGCTTCTCGTTCGCGAGGGTGACGACCTTCCCATCGATGGCGGTCGTGCCGCGCACGTCGGGAACGCGCTTCGCGCAAGTGCGGGGCGTCACCGACAATTATCCGTTCTACGGCAACATCGTCACCGAGCCGGCCGGGCGTTGGCCTTTGCTTCACGAGGGCGCGAACGCGATCGTCGACCCTTCCCTGCTGACATCACTCAATGCCAAGGTCGGCGATACACTCAAGCTGGGATTCGGCACGTTCACCATCATCGCTTCGGTCAAAGACGTGCCCGGAGCGGCCGGCATCGCCGAAATGCTCGGTCCGCGAATTTTCATTCCCGCGAACTATGTTGCAGAGACGCAGCTCCTGGTCTTTGGAAGCACGGCCGACCGAACGGTGCTCGCCAAGATTCCCGCCGGCCTCGATCCGGATAGGATCGTCAAGCCATTCAAGAAGCGCGTCGAGGACCAGCAGGTGCGCGTCCGCACCGTCACGCAGTCGGAAGCCGCTACCTCCGACGCCATCGAGAATCTCTCGAACTTCATTGGCATCGTCGGACTCGTCGCGTTGCTTCTCGGCGGAATCGGCGTCGCGAGCGGGGTCCAGGCCTTCGTCGCTCGAAAAATCGACACCGTCGCCGTCCTTCGCTGTCTCGGTGCATCCAGTGGCCAGGTGCTGACGATCTACGTCGTGCAGGCGGCGGCCATGGGACTCGTGGGGGCGGCAGCCGGCGCATCACTGGGCGTCGCCGTCCAGTTCCTTCTTCCGCGCGTACTCACCGATTTCCTGCCAATCGATGTACGCGTGACGCTCGTACCTTCGGCTGTTCTCACCGGACTCGCGGTCGGAGGTTGGATCGCGCTGATCTTTGCGCTGCGTCCGCTGCTGGCGCTCCGCAACATCTCGCCGCTGCAGACGCTTCGGCGCGACACGGACGCCAACGTGCTGCGGATGCGGTGGACCGATGCACCGAGGATAATCGTGAACGTTGCCATGGTGCTGAGCGTCGTCGCGATCGCTCTCGCACGGGCCCGCACGATCAGGCAGGCGCTCTCAATGAGTGCGGCAACCGGAGTCGCGATAGTCGCGCTGGCGGCGAGCGCGGCACTCCTCTCCTGGGGAGCGCGCAAAATGCTGCGCACGCGATGGCCATATGTGGTTCGCCAGGGCGTGGCAAATTTGTACCGCCCCGGGAACCAGACGCGGGCAGTGACGCTCGCACTCGGCTTCGGCGCGTTTCTCGTGAGCACTCTCTACCTGGTACAAAACAGCATCCTGCACCGGTTCACGATCGCGGCGGCCGAATCGCGCGGGAATGTCGTCTTCTTCGACGTCCAGCAGGACCAGGAGGCCGGCCTCGACTCTTTGGTGAAGGCCAACGGCCACGATGTAGTTCAGGTAGCGCCCGTCGTCACTATGAGGATCACCGCAATCAACGGAAAGCGTGTCGCCGACATGACTCCCGTTGTAGGCAGACAGCGAGGTCGCGCGTCGTGGGCGCTGCGCCGCGAATTCCGGTCAACCTATCGAGACAGGCCGGCGGCGAGCGAGACGATCGTTGCGGGCCGATGGTTCGGCGATAGTGCGATCCGGATCGCCCGTGACACGGGAGAGATCTCGCTCGAAGAAGGCATCGCGAAAGAGCTGAACGTCAAGCTCGGCGACGCCATCACGTGGGATGTCCAGGGAGTTGCGATTCCCACGCGGATCACCAGCCTGCGCAAAGTCATATGGACCCGGTTCGAGCCTAACTTCTTCGTGGTTTTCGCCCCTCCGGTTTTGCGGGGCGCTCCGAACCAGTACGTGATGCTCGCCCAGGTCAAAGATCCAGCCGCTGTGGCGCTCTTGCAGCGCGCTGTGGTGAACCGTTTTCCCAATGTCTCGAGCCTCGATCTCACCGCGATCAAGCGAACGGTCGACCGGATCGTCAGCAAAGCGTCGCTGGCAATTCGGTTCATGGCGCTTTTCAGTCTTGCGGTCGCAATCCCGGTTCTGTTCAGCGCTGTATCGGCGACCAGGCGCGCCCGCATCCGCGAGGGCGTGCTACTCAAGACACTGGGCGCGACGCGCGGTCAGATCGCGCGGATTCTGCTCGCGGAGTATTCGCTGCTGGGCGTACTTGGCGGGTTGACAGGAATGCTTCTGTCGTTGGCGGGCGGTTGGGCCGTCGTACGCTACATCTTCAAGACGCCCTTCGCGCCACCGATAATGCCGGTCGCTGGCATCGCGGTCGCAATCGTCGCCCTTACGTTGCTCATCGGACTTCTTGCCGGGCGGGATGTATTCAAAGAAACGCCTGTAACGGCGCTTCGGGACGTTTAAGTCTCGAGCCTACTGTACGCGGAGTACGTAAATGTGCTCGCCCAGAAAACTCGCGTTATTGCCGGAGGCGTCGACAACCTTTACGTTTTTTGCCCCCGCGCCCGCTGATACCGTAAGGCGGTAGTACGTCCCGCTTCCCGACCGATTCATCCCGGAAATGTTGTCGCTTCCACTGCCAACGGATTGCACGAGCAGTGGATACGTCGCTGTTGACTGGTTTAGAAGGGATCTCGCGACCGGCGGCATCACATTGCGGAAATTGTAGGAGCGGTACTGGTACTTTGCATCGAGACCGGTGATGCCGAGGTGGTCCGCATACATTGAGACCAGCCAGCCCTTGACGAGCGTATCGATCGGTGCCTTGGTAGTGGCCGCGAAATTCTTCACTCCAGTATCCGGTCCCGCTGCGAGAGCGCGGGTCAGCGCGCGCGGATCTCCGTTCGAGTAATTGTCAGCGGCGTAGCGGACTATCGCCCACGCTGCTCCACGCGTGGCAAGGCTCGTGTCCGCCATGTTGCT
>DASWDV010000196.1:0-10583 GCA_036395075.1 Gemmatimonadaceae bacterium
CCGAGCATTCTGTCTGGCCGCAGGATCCGCAGTTTCCGCGCAACCTCGCTGGCGGCGTGACGACGCTCCAGGTACTTCCCGGCTCCGCCAATCTCATTGGCGGAAGGAGTGTCGTGCTGAAAGTCGTTCCCGGACGCACCGTGCAATCGATGAAATTCCCGGGAGCCAAATATGGGCTGAAGATGGCGTGCGGCGAAAACCCGAAACGCGTTTACGGGCAACGCGGCGGACCCTCGACACGAATGGGCAACGTCGCGGGCTATCGCGCCGCCTGGATCAGGGCCGTGGACTATCGTCGCAAGTGGGACAAGTGGAATGCCGACCACAAAGGCGATCCACCGTCGCGCGACCTCGGCCTCGAGACCCTCGCCGAAGTCCTGCGCGGCAACATGCTGGTCCACAACCACTGTTATCGCGCCGACGAGATGGCGCAAATGATCGACATCGCCCACGAGTTCGGCTACAAGATTCGCTCGTTCCACCACGGCGTGGAGGCGTACAAGATCGCGGACCTGCTTGCCAAGGAAGGCATCGCCGGGTCGATCTGGGCCGACTGGGGAAGCTTCAAGATGGAAGCGATGGACGCGGTCAAGGCGAACATGGCGCTGGTGGACCACGCCGGCGCGCGTGTCGTCGTTCACTCCGACGATCCCTCGGGCTCGCAGCGACTCAATCAGGAAGCCGCTAAAGCAATGGAAGCCGGCGCCGAGATCGGACTGCCCGTGAGCGAGGAAACCGCTATCAAGTGGCTGACGATCAATCCGGCGTGGGCGCTTGGGCTCGACGACAAGATTGGATCTCTCGAGGCGGGGAAAAACGCCGACGTGGTTCTTTGGACGGGAGATCCGTTCAGCGTGTACTCGAAGCCGGAGAAAGTGTGGATCGATGGCGCGCTTCTCTACGACCGCCTCGACCCGTCCGAGCAATGGCGGACGGATTTCGAGCTCGGGTTCGTACCATTCAACCGGAATTAATCGATGATCTCATACAAACTGACTTCCCGTGTTGCGCTCGCGTTCACATGCGTCGCGTTGCTTACGACGTTCGGCGAGGCGCAAACGGTCGTGATCACTGGCGGCAAGGTGTATCCGGTAAGCGGGCCAGCGATTGAAAACGGTACGGTTGTAATCACCAACGGCAGAATCACCGCTGTCGGTGCGAACGTGCCGATTCCAGCCGGTGCGCGGCGCATCGACGCCACCGGTAAAATCGTTACACCCGGTTTCGTCAACTCATCAACGCAGCTCGGCGTTCAGGAAATCTCGGCGGTGAACGATACGCGCGACATGAGTGCGCGGGGCAAGGACAACATCTCCGCCGCGTTCACCGTGTGGGAGGGCTTGAATCCCAACTCCGTGATGCTCGCGCCAGCACGAAAGGAAGGGATCACCAGCTTCGTAATCATTCCAACCGGTGGCCTCGTGTCGGGTCAGGCGGCGATCGTCGACGTGGTTCCTGGAACGACCACCGACATGATCATCAGAGCTCCAGTAGCAATGGTCGCTGAGATTGGTGATCCTCTCTCCGTCGGAATGAGCTCGCGCGGGGAGTTGATCGTAAAGCTCCGCGAGCTGCTCGAGGACACGAAGTTCTTCCAGACGCATCGCAACGCCTTCGACCGCGCGGAGACGCGTCCGTTCGCGGCCAGCAGACTCGACCTTCAGGCAATGATTCCGGTCATCGAGGGAAAGATGCCCATGATCGTTACAGTCGATCGCGCCTCCGACATCGATGCGGCGATGCGTCTCGCGCGAGATTACAACGTCAAGCTCATGATAGGTGGCGGCGCGGAGGGGTGGATGATGGCTGACAAGCTCGCGGCCGCGAGGATACCAGTTCTAACCGGCGCGATGAACAACATTCCCGCTGGTTTCGCGGCGCTGGGGCAGCGGCAAGAAAACGCCGCGCTCCTGCGCAAGGCGGGAGTTGCCGTTGCTCTTATCGGCAACGCCGGTGGTGGCGACGAGGAGGCGTTCAACGTCCGCAACCTCAAGCAGGAAGCCGGTAACGCCGTCTCTTATGGAATGACGTGGGAGGACGCGTTGCGGGCGGTGACGCTGGCGCCGGCTGAATTCTTCGGGGCCGCCGATCGGATCGGATCTCTGCAACCTGGCCGGGAGGGGAACGTCGTGATCTGGAGCGGCGATCCATTCGAGTTTACGACGCGCGCCGAGCACGTGTTCGTGCGCGGTCGCGAGTACAACGAGAAGACGCGGCAGGATCTTCTGGTCGAGCGCTACAAAAACCTGCCCAACACCCACAACAACCCGCCGCTGCAATAACAGCGCGATTGTCGTGTTCTCGTCGAGCTCCCCGCTCTCAGCTCGCGGAGGGTGGGTAATTGTCGCTCGCGCTCGATGCGCTTCCCCCACTGCTCGACGACGCGCGTGACGCTGACGCTTGCTGCCGCTTCAACTCGATTTCGGTTTCGAGTCTGGCTGCTTCGGTGTCATGGGTCTCGAGCGTCGATTTGAGCCGGTCGTAGGTCGCCGCATCGAGATCAGCGCCGCTTTTCTTTGCCCGGTAAACAGCGTAGCCGAGGGCCTGCGCTGCCTTGTCGGCGAGCTGTCGGGTTCGGAACGCCTCGAGTCTGGTCTTCCCGTCGTCGAACGCATCCTGCGCCGCTTTGCCGGCGCGATCGAGCTCCTGTTTCAATCTATCGAGTAGTGGCATCGTATTCTCGCGTGACTGGTTGTGACACTAAATCGTACGCGGCGGCGCACCCTGGCGTTTCATTTCAGTATGGCGGGTTGTGTCTCCAATGGCAACAACTGCCAGCGAGACGAAGAAGCGCCCAACAAAAAAGCCCCTCGCGGGGCTTTCCAACATTCGGGAGGATTACGCCGCGCTCGTTTCCGGCTCGGGATACACGCTGACCTTGTAGCGTGTCCGGCTCTTGTGCTCGAACTTCACAACGCCGTCGATGAGCGAATAGATCGTGAAGTCGGTGCCGAGGCCGACGTTGCGTCCGGGGTGCCACTTCGTGCCGCACTGGCGCACGATGATGTTACCGGCAACGACTTTCTCACCGCCGAATTTCTTGACACCGCGGTACTGCGGATTGCTGTCGCGTCCGTTACGTGACGAGCCGACGCCTTTCTTGTGTGCCATTACTTCTCTCCCCCGCTCTTCTTGCCGAAGGCGATGTCCTTGATGCGGACCTCCGTGAACGCTTGCCGGTGGCCCTGCTTTTTTGCGTAGTTCTTACGGCGCTTCATCTTGAAGACGACGATCTTGTCTCCCTTGCCGTGCTTGACGATCTCGCCGGTGACGTGCGCGCCTTTGAGCGCCGGCAGGCCAACGTGAGTCTTGTCGCCGTCGGAGCCGAGGATGACGTCGTCGAAGGTTACCTTCGAGCCAGCGTCGCCGACCAGGGTCGGAATTCTGATTGTCTTTCCAGCCTCGGCGCGGAACTGCTTGCCGCCGGTTCTGATGATCGCGTAAGTCATGGACGGTGTTGCGGTTAAGTGGTGCGAATTAGCCTTTGAAGTTAGCTGAGCTCGGGGCGCGGGTCAACCCTCGTGCCGCACTTGAAAGCTGGCATCGCGATCGGCTACAAGTAACGGGTTGGACGTGTGTAGACCCGTAAGAGTTTTTTCTCAGGCGATCGCGTACTGCTGCGTAACGTCCCGACCCTGCGCCTTCACGACGAGCTTGAACTCGTCGGGCTTGAGAAGCGGATCGTCGCGGAATTCCAGCGAAAAGTTCGCCGCCTTCTGAAGCTTCTGCGCGAGATCTCGCTCCTGCTCGAGGACGTACATCGCCACATCGGGGTGCAGCTTCACCAGAAGATTGTCGCGCCGACCCTCAACCGCCATCCGCTTCACCGACCTCTCCATGCGGCGCACTATCGTCTCCGGCGTGAGCACTCGACCGCTCCCGTTGCAGGTTGGACACGCTTCCGTCGACGACTGGTAGTGGCTTTGCCGTACCCGCTGCCGCGTCATCTCGATCAGCCCGAGATCGCTCACGGCGAACGCTTTGGTGCGGGCGCGATCTCGGGATAGGTGCTGCCGCAGTTCCTGAAGGACGCGGTCGCGGTTCGCCTTCGTCTCCATGTCGATGAAGTCGCAAACGATGATGCCGCCGACATCGCGAAGCCTGAGCTGACGTGCGACTTCCTGCGCCGCTTCCATGTTCGTTCTCAGCACCGTCTTCTCGGGATCCTTCTTTCCAGTGTAGCGGCCCGAGTTCACGTCGATTGAGACCAGCGCTTCCGTTGGCTCGATGATCAGGTATCCGCCGGAAGGCAGATCGCAGCGGCGCTTGAAGATGTCGCGAATCTCGGACTCGATCTCGGCGTTGTCGAACAGCGGCGCGTCAGATTCGTGGAGCTTCACACGCGAGATGAGATCCGGGGCGATGTCCTTGAGGTAAGCGACGATCTCGTTGTAGACCTGCTTGGAATCGACCGTCAGGCTGTCGACCTTGTCGCTGAAGATGTCGCGCACGAGCCCACGGGTAAGACCGCTCTCCCGATTGACCAGGGACGGCGCCTTCTGAAAATTCGTCTTCCGCTTGATTTTCTTCCATTGCGCCATGAGGCTGTTGAGCTCGCGCTGCAGCATCTCGGGCGTGACATCCTCGCTCACCGTGCGCACGATCACGCCGCCCGATTTCTCGGGAAGGATGGCCTGCACCTGTTCCTTTAGGCGCGCCCGTTCGACGGATGATCCAATCTTTCGACTAACCCCGACCTTTGACGAATCCGGGATGTACACGAGGAAGCGCCCAGCGAGGGAGATCTGCGCCGTAACCCGCGGCCCCTTGGTCGAGATTGGTTCCTTGGAGACCTGGACCAGAATCTCCTGTCCACGCTTTAGACCTTCCTGGATCGGAGGCGCTTTGGCTCGGCGGCCATTACCGTTGCTGCCGTTGCCGTTTTTCTTCTCCGGTGGTTCGTCGGTCTGCTCGTCCTCCTCGTCTTCGTCCTCGGCTTCGTCCGCGCTTTGGCGGACCAGATCGGAGGCGTGAAGGAAGGCGCTTTTCTCGGTGCCAATATCGACGAAGGCAGCCTGGATTCCGGGGAGCACCGCATCGACCCGGCCGAGATAGATGTCACCGACCATGCGTCGGTTGTCTGGACGATCGACGAGAAGCTCGACGAGCTTTCCGTCCTCCAGAATCGCGATCCGCGTTTCGCGCGGAGCCGCGTTAATGAGGATTTCTCTTTTCATCGTTGCCCGCCTCAACCCTCGCGCGGCGACTCGGCGAGCGAAGTAGAGGACGGTTCAAAAAAGTTCGCGCGGTCGTGCTACAGGGCCGCGTTATGATCTTCCGGGTCTTTCACCATCAGCGCCCCTCGATCCATGTCTTCGGGCCCCGCGAGTCGCGCGAGCGCCCCATGCATGAGGAGCAACAGTCAGTGACAACAATCTACGGTGACACTCAGCGTTTCCGCAACGACGACAACAACTTACACGCGGCAGTTGATGTCGGGGCGGAAATCGACGACGCACCACATATGTGACGCAGCAATCAAACGCCGGTCACGGAGCCGTAGATGAGCCGCGCGACCGATGCTCCGCTCAGCGTCACCCAAAGAAGCCACGACATCACCAAAACAAAGGTCAGCGCTGCCTTCCACTCGCCGTGCTTCATGTAAAGCTCGAGGCTAAAGCCGCCGCCATCGTCCGGGTGCGTCGCCTTCCAGGGCGTCGGACGCGGGACGAACGCCGGGACGTTCGCCGCGTAGGCTTCGTATGCGTCGGGAAATCGTCCGGCAATATTGGCGCGCTCGCGCTGCATCGTTGGCGCGTAGATCAACACGAAGAACGCGAGGACAACGAGAAGAAGTGCCCAGTGGGCCGCGATCGCGAAGCCCGCGGCAATCAGAAAGCTTCCGAAATAGAGCGGATTTCTGGTGTGTGCGTACGGTCCGGTGGTCGCGAGCCGCTCGTTCTTGGAGATGTGGCCCGAGGCCCAGGCCCTGATAATGACGCCGACAAATGCGATCGCCCCACCAACGGCCAGAGTCAGCGGCGTCGGCCGGGCGAAGATCAGGTAGGCAATGCCGAGTACGAAGCCGAGTGGGAGTCTTAGACGCTTGGCAGCTTCGGAGTAAGTCAATCCGCTAGCTCCTTGAGAAGGTTTCGCGCGATGACGAGGCGCTGAATTTCTGACGTACCTTCGCCGATCTCGCAGATTTTCGCATCCCGAAACATTCGCTCAACGGGATACTCCTTCGTGTAACCGTAGCCGCCGTGAATCTGAATCGCCTTGATGGTGGTTCGCATCGCCAGCTCCGAACAAAACAGTTTGGCAATCGCCGCCTGCTTGGTGAATGGCTGCTTGTTCTGGGCCAGCCACGCCGCGTGGAACATCAGGTGCTTTCCGGCTTCGATTTCGGTCGCAATGTCAGCGAGCTGGAACTGAATTCCCTGAAAACTCGAAATCGGCTGACCGAATTGTTTCCTCAGCGTCGAATAGCGGAGCGATTGCTCGAACGCGCCCTCGGCAATGCCGAGCGAAAGCGCCGCGACCCCGACCCGTCCGGAGTCGAGTGTGCGCATGAAATTGTTGAATCCTTCGCCCTCGTCGCCCAGCAGGTTCTCCGCCGGCACCTCAACGTCCTCAAAGATCAGCGACCTCGTGTCCGACGCCCTCCAGCCGAGCTTGTCTTCTTTTTTCCCCGAGCGGAATCCGGGCATCGAAGGCAGAGAATCGTCGTGACCGATCCCGAGCCCGCTAGCCTTGTGAAGGTCACTTGCCTCTTTTGTCACAATGAATGAGCTGATTCCCTTGGTTCCCTTCCCAGGGTCGGTGACGGCCGTCACGACAAATATTTCGCCGACCCCACCATGGGTGATAAAAATCTTGCTGCCGTTCAATACGTAGTGAGCGCCTTTCTTCACCGCGGTCGACTGCGTGCTGGCCGCGTCGCTACCGGCGCTCGGCTCCGTCAGCCCGAAGCCACCGAGAACTTTACCGGTCGCGAGAAGTGGCACATATCGCTTTTTTTGCGCCTGGCTCCCGAAATTGACGATCGGAGATGTGCCAAGCGTCGTATGGGCGGAGATCGTGATCGCGTGCGAGGCGTCCACCTTGGCCATCTCGTTGATCACGATCATGTAGCTCAATAGATCGAGGCCGGCGCCGCCCAGCTCCTCAGCCCACGGGATCCCGAGCAGTCCGAGCTCGCCCATCCGCTTCACGTTTTCCCACGGAAACTCGGCTTTCGCGTCGAGCTCCGCCGCCACCGGCGCCACTTCAGCGCGAGCGAACTCGCGGACCATGTTTCGGACCGCGAGGTGCTGCTCCGAGAAGTAGAGCGAGTCGTCCAAAGCGAGGTCTACCTATTTTCCGCCGCGGGAAAATTCTCGGGGTAAAGCGAGACGCGGACGTAATTATCGGTCCGAAGGTATTTGACCGCCGCCTTCTGCAAATCCTCTACGGTAAGAGCGGAGATCAGCTTCTCACCGTTGGGGATTTCTGCCAGCGGCCACGCGCTTTGATCGAAGGTCTCAATCTGGGAGAGCCAATAACCGTTCTGTTTTAGTGCAGTCTCGCGGGATCGCAGAGCGGCCTCTTTGACCTTTTGCAGATACTCCGGTGTCGTCCCGAACTTCTTGAGGCTGTCGATCTGCGCGAGAGCGGCAACCGTCAGCGCTTCGAGGCGTTCTGGCGCGGCACCGAATCCGATCGTAAAGCGATACGACGGCAGCGGATCCTTGCTGGCACTCGGGCTTACGCTCACGCCGTAGGTGCCGCCCATATTCTCACGAAGCGCTTCGCGCAGTTTGATATTGAGCAGCTCGGCAAGCGCGTTCAGATGGTAGCGCGTCAGCCTGGTGTACTCAAACGGTCCGGTGAAAATGAGGGCCGTGCGCGCCTTTGGCTCCGCTCCTTTCTTGACGACGCGCTGCACCACGCCGGTTGGCGGACGGATTCCTGTGTCGCGCCAGGATTCTTTGCGGCCGGTTGAGGGAAGGCCGCCAAGCCACTTCTCTATCAACGGCTTGATCGAATCGGGTTTGAAGTTTCCGACGAAGACAAAAGTGAACCCGCTCGCGTCAGCAAAGCGATCTTTGTAGAAATCGAATGACTTCGCGGGGTCGATGCGATCGAGCATGGCGGCAGACACCGGCTGGTCGCGCACGGAATGCTGCGCCATCGTCACCTGCAGGGTATCGCTGAAAGCCTGCTCGGGATTGGCGCTGCGATTGACGAGCACGCCCTTGTACCGTCCCAGAAACGTGTTGACGAGCGACGTATCGAGCCGCGGCTCGGTGAAATACAGATAGACGAGCTGCAGCATCGTGTCGATGTCGCGTTGCGACGCGCTGCCTGATATCCCTTCACTCAAATCGTCAATCGAGGGATAGACGCTAACTTCTTTGCCGGCGAGAAACTTCTGAAGGTCGATAACGGTGAACTTGCCGACGCCACTTGTCATTGGAATCAGGTCAGCAGCACTGGCCGCCAGGAACGACGCATCGGGAAGCAGTGAGGCGCCGCCAGGGCTATACGAGGTAAATGCGATCTGGTCAGCGTTGAAATCGGTCGGCTTGAGCAGAACCCGCACGCCGTTCGAGAGTTTCCATTCGGTGATTCCGACGTCCTTGATCTCCCGCGCCGACACGACGCGTCCGCCCGCCGGCTCTTTGTCGACGAGCTGCCTGGAGACAGCCGCTTCTGTGTATGCGGCGATGTCAGCGCCTTTCACGGCATCGAACGCGAGCATCAACTCTCCACGCGTCGGGTTCACGATGCCTGCCTTCTCTGGAGAAGTGGTCGCGAGGACGCGATTGTTTTCCGACATCCACTCGCCAGCCAGTTTGTTCACCTCGGCCAGCGTGATGCCCGGAAGGAGCCGGGTCGTGGCCTCAAGATCGTAGGCGATGCTGGTCGAAGGCTCGGACTGGAGAAACGCTCCGACATAGGCCTGCGCGTACACGCCGGAATTCGTCTTGTCTCGCTCGGCGTACGCCTGCTCAGTCCCACGCTGCAAATCCTTCTTGGCGCGATCGAGTTCCGCCTGAAGGAATCCATGACGCTTCACGCGCTCGCCTTCGGTGAGCAACGCATTCAGGCCGCGCGGGATTCCGTTGTCGGCGACGATCGCTGTCAGTGAAAGGGACTCGGCCGACCGAACCAGGTCGCCTTCCGCGGCGAACGCGTTGATAAATGGCGGGTTTGGCTGCTGAGTTATTTCCGAGAATCGGTCGTTGAACATCGAGCCGAACAGCGCCTCGACGAGTTGTTCACGGTACGTCGCCGTAGTTGTGTTGAATCGTTTCGGCTGCTTGTAAAGAAGCCGAATGACAGAGCGGGTCGCTTCCTTGTCACTGTTGATCGAGACGAGAGTGCTGTCATTCGGTGGCACGGCGAACAAGGGACGGGGCTTTGAATTCGTCGCGGGCGGAATGGCGCCGAGATAGCGTCTGACAAGTCCTTCGATCTGCTTCTTGTCAAAGTCGCCAACGGCCACGACCGCCATCAGGTCCGGCCTGTACCAGGTGTCGTAAAAACGGCGCAGAGTGGCCGGCGTGTAAGTATCCAGAACTGTCTTGAGACCGATCGGAAGACGCTCACCATACCTAGACCCAGTGAACAGGACCGGAAACCACTTATTCTGCATCCGATTCTCCGCACCCTGCCCTAGCCGCCACTCCTCAATCACGACGGGCCGCTCTCTCTCGATCTGCGAGGGTTCGAACGTAACGTTGTGCGCCCACTCCGACAGGATCTGAAAGCCTTTGTCCACGATCGCCGCCGTGTCCGTCGGAATGGTGATCATGTAAACGGTTTCGTCGAAGCTCGTGAACGCGTTGATGTCAGGACCGTAGCGCATTCCGACTGATTCCAGATAGCTCGAGATCTGGTTCTTCGCGAAGCGTTTCGTGCCCCTGAAGGTCATGTGCTCGACCATGTGCGCCAGGCCGCGCTGATCCTCGTCCTCGAGCACGGATCCGGCGTTGACGACCAGTCGCAGCTCGGCACGCTTTTCCGGCTTGTGGTTTTCGCGGATGTAGTAGCGCATTCCGTTCTCCAGCGTGCCAACCGTGACTGCTGGATCGAACGGCAGTGGCTTTGCGGCCGCGCTGGCGGACTGTTGAGCGAAGGTGGGCGAGCTGCCGAGGATGACACTCGCGGTCAACGTGGCGCCGAAGAGAACTGCTGTCGAAGCTACGATTCTTGATCTCATTAATTAGTCACGGGTAATGGGCGTCTTGATTTCAGGCCGCTTCAATGTCGTCGGCGCGGGAAATCGCATCGATAAAGCGTGCGCCGTATCGTTCGAGCTTCATTGGACCAACGCCCCGGACATCCTGAAACGCGGTCAATGACCGGGGACGACGCACCGCGAGCTCTGCCAGGGTGCGATCAGAGAATACAATATATGGCGGTACATGTTCCTCGCGGGCGATCGCCGTGCGGATAGTCTTCAGTGTCGCCAGGAGGCGCTGTTCCTCGGCGCCGAGGGGTAGATCGTCGGAAACATCAGCGAGCTGCCCGCCTTCTCGTCGCGGTCTCTTATCGCGACGCTGACGTAGAGCGGGCTCGTCATTCGCAACGGGAATGACTCCAATACCAAGGCAGTTGTCACAGCCTTCACAGGCGCGTCTGGCGGCTGGGTCTCC
>DASWDV010000197.1:0-7258 GCA_036395075.1 Gemmatimonadaceae bacterium
CTGTGCCCAAGATCGACAAAATGAAATTCGATCAGATCGCGCAGGAGACGAAGGAGGGATGCCCGGTCTCGAAAGCGTTGAAAGGGAACGTCGATATTCAGCTCGAGGCGAGGTTGGTCTGAGCGGGAAGCGGGCATTCAAGGCAAGATCGCAAGCTGCTCACAGCCTCTGCCTCCGCATCGCGTCGCTAGCTGGCCACAGGAGTACAAAAGCGGGGAGCTCTTGGCTTTTTAGCTATTTAGCTCGGAGCTTTTCATCACTTCGCTGCTGCTCTTCTCAATCCGTGCGCCGAAGAGAAACAGGAAGAGGGAGAACAACGAAGTCGGAATCGCTCAAGATGCACCCGGCGGCCTTCCGAAGTAGCTCCCGGCTGAGAAGCTAAGCAGCTATCGGCTCCCCGCTTTTGTACTCCTGTGGCGAGCTAGGCGCAACACAGTGACTGTGCCGCATCCCCGCGCATGTGCTGCTGTGGCCAGCTACGCGCAATCCAATCCGTGCCGCGTTCTACCGCGAATAATTCCTGATCTTGCTCTTGAGCAGCTCGCCGTTGGCGAAGATGATCTGCTCGCCCGTTTCGCTGCGCACGCGGGTCGTCTTGAGGCCGATGTTCTCTACTTTCCCGCGATAGTTCTCCACGGAGATCGAGTCGCCGACCACGAAGGGCTTGTCGACGACGATTGCGATCGCCGCGAACAGATCGCCAAGAATGTTCTGAACGGCGAGCGCCACGGCGAGACCACCGATGCCAAGTCCGGTGAGCAGAGCTCCGACTTTGACCTGGTGCACTGACAGCGCAACGATACCAAGAACGACCCAGATCGTGAGCCGCGCAACGGCGCCGAGCGCCTTGAACGTGGTGATGCTTCCACCGTCAGCGGCATGGACCAGGACGTAGCGCTGCTCGTAATAATTGATGATGATGTTGGTCCATATCACTCCCTGCATGAACAGCGCGAGGGTGGTCGCTATGTTTGCTTGTTTCTGGGTAGTCTCGGGCAGGCCCAGTAGCCGGGGGACGTAGGAGGCGATGAGGGCGAGGACCAGGAACAGCGAGCCCCGCAGGATCCTGATCGCCAGGCTGTTTTTCATGGACTTAAGACGAGGAACCGACCGCAACTGCAACTGACTGGCGTGATGGCATAAGCAGCTGCTTGTACCATCATCGCCGCTTAGGAAGTCCGGGCGCAGTGGATTAAATCACTTACGCTTGCTTGGCGAGAAGCACGTCCTCGATCGCATCGCACGCGTCGCAGTTACGGCACCTCCACTCCGCATCGACCTCCTCCCCGAAATGCTCGAGGATGTAGCGGGTACGGCACTGCGTCGTCTGACAGAACTGGATCATTGTGCGAAGCTTCTCCTGATCCATGGCGCGCCGTTCCTCGTAATCCTGCAGATCCGCGCTCAGGTCGACCGCGCAAAGGTTGCCGCCGAGCCGCTCCCACTTGCCGCCGCGATGCTCGCGAACGAGGCCATGTCGCTTGAGTAGCGCGAAAACAATCTTCGCTTTGCGGGAGGGGATCCCGGTAATCTCGACGATGTCGTCGAGCAGCACCGGCGTCTTGAGCGGATACTTTTCCAGCGCCAGCGCCACCTGCGCTGCTTCCTGCACCTCCGGATATTTTCCGCCCAGAAAGTACGACTGGATCCGCTTGTCCTCGACCCGGTAAAGCACCCGGCACACCGCCGGCTCGCCATCCCTCCCTGCTCTGCCCGCTTCCTGATAGTACGCTTCGATCGATCCCGGAAAGTGATAGTGCATCACCCAGCGGAGATCCTGCTTGTCGATGCCGAGCCCGAAAGCGTTGGTGGCGATGATTGCCTTGAGCTGCCCCGCCATGAACCGGTCCTGAACATCCTTCCGATCCGCGGCGGGTCGCTTGCCGTGGTACAGGCCAACGCTGAATTCCTCCGCCAGCATCTCGTGCAGCCGCTCGGCCTCCTTCACCGTAGCAACGTAGATGACCCCCGATCCAACGAATTCGCGAAGCGCCTGTCGAAGAATCGTATCCTTGATCTGGTCGTTGACGGTGCGGATTACGTCGAACCGTAGATTGGGGCGAGCAAATCCGGTAATCGTTATGTGGGGATCAGTCATGCCGAGCTGTCGAATGATGTCGGCCTGAACGTGGGCAGTCGCCGTTGCGGTTAACGCGAGTATGGGCGGCCGCCCCAGCCGCTTGGAGATTCCACCGAGCGACAAATAGTCGGGTCGGAAATCGTGCCCCCACTGGCTGACGCAATGCGCTTCGTCCACGACAAAGAGACTGATCGGTCGCGACAGGAGATGCTCGAAGAAACCCCGGTCTTTAAACCGCTCGGGTGTTAGGTACAGGATTTCGCCCTCACCTTCGGCGATCTGACGATGGGCCTCGCGGGTTTCTGATGTCGAGAGATGCGAATGCATCGCTACCGAGCTCACGCCCTGCGCGGAAAGTTTGTCGTGCTGGTCCTTCATCAGCGCAATAAGAGGACTGACGACGACGGTTAGGCCGGGAAGGAGGAGTCCGGGCAGCTGGTAGATGAGCGACTTGCCGCTGCCCGTCGGCATTACGACCAGAGCATCCCTTCCGGAGAGAACAGCGTCGAGAGGCTGCCATTGGCCAGGACGAAAATCCTGATGCCCAAAGCGATCGCGGAGTAGCTGGCGGGCCGACTCCCTTGTTATGAGTTTTGACACTCTGCCTGATACAGGCACAAAGCATTCCGCCACTTACGAGTCGCGGAGCCGCAGAGTAACCTGAGCGGCCGATGTCCGATCTCGAGATTTTTGCTGCCACAGCGCCGGGCCTGGAGTCGATCGCCGCCGGCGAGCTCAAGACCCTCGGCATAAAAGGGCGCCAGGAAATCGGAGGCGTCACCTTCCGCGGTGATCTCGCGGGAATCTATCGCGCGAATCTCTGGCTCCGCACTGCCAGCCGTGCAATCGTGAGACTCGCGCGATTCCACGCGAGCACGTTCTACGAGCTGGAAAGACGCTCGAAAAAACTGCGCTGGGCAGACTTCCTTCCTGCCAGTGGGTCAGTGTCCATACGCGTCACGTGCCGGAAGTCCAAACTCTATCACTCCGATGCCGTAGCCGAGCGCGTGATGGCGGCGATCGCGACGAAGGTTGCGGGCAAAATCGATCTGCGAACAGAAAACGCGGCAGAGGAAGAAGGAGAGGGGAAAGACGAAGAGCGAATTTCCGGAAACGCTGGCCGAAATTCCGATGCAACAAGGAACGCAGAATCCACCGAAGACACCCAGCTCTTCATAGTGCGAATCGTGCACGACGTGTGTGAGATCAGCGCCGACACCTCCGGCCAGCTGCTGCATCGACGTGGATACAGGCAGGAGATCGGGAAGGCGCCGCTTCGCGAAACGCTGGCAGCAGCAATGCTTTTGGCGAGCGGGTGGAAGAGGGGTGAGTCGGTCCTCGATCCAATGTGCGGGTCGGGCACGATCCCGATCGAAGCCGCCCTCATGGCGCGCGGTATTGCGCCCGGTCTGACGCGGAGGTTTCAGTTCATGAATTGGCCTTCCTTCGATTCGCAGCTCTGGGACCAAACTCTGGAGGTCGCGCGCGACGCGGTAAACAACACCGGCCCGATGCAGCTTTCGAGAATCCGTGGCGCCGATCGGGATGCCGGCGCGATCCAGGCCGCCAAGCGAAATGCCGAGCGCGCCGGCGTCGCGCAGGACATCGAGTTTTCGGTTCAGTCGCTGTCAGAGTCGATCGCCGAGCTCGAAGATCTTGCCGATGGTTCCGGCTGGATTCTCACCAATCCGCCATACGGCGTACGGGTGGGCGACGCCAGGGAGCTGCGGAATCTTTACGCCCGACTGGGATCGGTTGGTAGATTTAGGAAGGATTGGAGATTGGGCATCCTTTCCGCTGACCCGACGTTAGCGGGCCAGGTGGGGATGCAGCTCCGCTCGAGATTCGAGACCAGCAATGGCGGGATTCCGGTTAGTTTTCTCGTGACCGAGAAAGCGAAGGTGCACAAAAACGATGAGCGGATTAGATAATAGTCGAATCGGGATAGTTGTGTCGGTCAACATCTCTAATGGCGGCGTGCCAAAAGGGCGCGTTGCTGGCGCTGAAGTGCGTCGATTAGGGCTCGTAGGGGACGCCCAAACTGACAAGGAAGGGCATGGCGGGCCCGAACGCGCCGTTTGTCTCTATTCGCTGGAAAAGATTCGGGCCCTGCAGCAGGAGGGCCATCCGATCGATGTCGGAACCGCTGGCGAAAACGTGACTCTCGAAGGAATAAACTGGGATCTCGTCGGCCCCGGTTCGCGCCTCCAACTCGGCGACGAGGTACTGCTCGAGGTCACGTCGTTCACCAACCCGTGCAAAACGATCAAGGCGTCCTTCATCGACGGAAGATTCGTGCGGATCGCGCAGAAGATTCACCCCGGATGGAGTCGTGTATATGCGCGGGTCCTTTCCGAGGGCAACGTCCGCCTCGGTAACAGCGTCGAAGTGAGCCCCGCGCCCGAATAGCGACCGCCCCGAGCGCCTCCGGAGAGTGCGCGCCGCGCCGGAAAATTGTCGGGAAATGCACCGATAACGGCCCCGCTTTTGAATAGTAAGACTGATCCCCTCCGACGGGCCCGTCCGATGGGCCAGCTGCGGATGCCGGATCACTGAAAGCCGCGTGCGACGGCTCCAAAAGAAGTCATATCAAGGAGTAAGGTCGTGGAAATCGGCGACACAATCGAAATGGAAGAGACCGGGCGAGACGAAAACCACCGGCGACCTTCCAAAGCCACTGAAACCCGGCGAAAAAATTCCCGAAACGGTGGCAAAGCCCGAAACGGCGCAGAGCAGGAAGTCCAGGTGCTCGCCCCGGATGGGAAGATCAGAACCATTGACCTGCGGCGCCTTTTGACCGCGATGCGCGACCTCAGGGATGGCGACTTCGAGGTTCGGCTTCCAACCTCGGACGATCCGCTCCTTGCAGAGATCGCCGACGCGTTCAACGGGGTTGCGAAGCTCAACGAGCGATTGTGCGACGAGATGCTCCGCGTAAGCACCACCATCGGGCGTCAGGGTCAGATGAACGACCGTGCTTCGATCGGTCCGGTGGCCAGTGGCTGGCGCTCGACCGTTGAATCGGTCAATACGCTCATCACCGATCTCGCTTCGCCCACGACCGAAGTGGCTCGCGTGCTGAGCGCTGTGGCCGAGGGAGATCTCGGTCAGAAGATGGTGTTGGAGATCGATGGGAAGCCGGTACAGGGCGAGTTCCTCCGCATCGGAACCACCGTCAACACGATGGTCGACCAGCTCGGCTCCTTCGCTAACGAAGTCACACGCGTCGCGCGTGAGGTCGGAACTGAGGGCAAGCTCGGCGGGCAAGCCGAAGTTCCCGGGGTCGCCGGCACCTGGAAGGACCTCACCGACAATGTGAACACGCTGGCGGGAAATCTTACCAGCCAGGTCAGAAATATCGCGGCGGTGACTACAGCGGTCGCCAAAGGGGATCTCTCACAGAAGATCACTGTCGAAGCGCGCGGTGAGACGCTCGCGCTCAAGAACACGATCAACACGATGGTCGATCAACTGAGCGCGTTCGCCTCCGAAGTCACACGCGTCGCGAGAGAAGTCGGCACCGAGGGTAAGCTGGGTGGCCAGGCGCAGGTGGCCGGCATCGCTGGGACGTGGAAGGACCTCACGGACAACGTCAACGCGATGGCGTCAAACCTCACGGGTCAGATTCGAAACATCGCCGACGTCACCACCGCGGTCGCCAAGGGCGATTTGTCGAAAAAGATCACCGTCGATGTAAAGGGCGAGATTCTCGAGCTGAAAAACACCGTCAACACCATGGTGGATCAGCTGAGCACGTTCGCTGAAGAAGTCACACGTGTTGCGCGTGAGGTGGGAACGGAGGGACGCCTTGGCGGACAAGCTCAGGTGCCGCAAGTCGCCGGTACGTGGAAAGATCTCACCGACAACGTGAATTTCATGGCGAGCAATCTCACCGGTCAGGTGAGAAACATCGCCGATGTCACTACTGCGGTCGCGCGTGGCGATCTCGGTCGCAAGATCACCGCCGATGCGCGCGGAGAAATTCTCGAGCTGAAAAACACCATCAACATCATGGTGGACCAGCTCAGTTCGTTTGCCTCGGAAGTGACGCGTGTCGCGCGCGAAGTCGGAACGGAAGGGCGGCTCGGCGGACAGGCCGAAGTTCCGGGAGTGGCGGGAACCTGGAAGGACCTGACCGACAACGTGAACACCCTCGCCGGAAATCTCACCAGTCAGGTGAGAAACATTGCCGCGGTGACGACGGCGGTGGCGAAGGGGGACCTGTCCCAGAAGATCACGGCCGACGCGCGCGGCGAGATTCTCGAGCTGAAGAACACAGTCAACACGATGGTCGACCAATTGAGCACCTTCGCGTCCGAAGTCACGCGTGTCGCGCGGGAAGTCGGCACCGAGGGACGACTCGGTGGGCAGGCGGAGGTTCCCGGAGTTGGTGGAACATGGAAGGATCTTACCGACAACGTGAACGCGATGGCGTCGAGCCTCACCGGCCAGATCCGTAACATCGCTGACGTAACGACGGCGGTGGCAAAGGGAGATCTGTCCAGAAAGATCACCGTCGACGTGAAAGGGGAAATCCTCGAGCTCAAACAGACCATCAACACGATGGTCGATCAATTGAGCTCATTCGCATCCGAGGTTACCCGCGTCGCGAAAGAAGTCGGCACCGAAGGCCGACTCGGTGGTCAGGCCGAGGTGCCGGGAGTCGCCGGCACGTGGAAGGACCTGACGGACAACGTGAACTTCATGGCGTCGAATCTCACCGGTCAGGTGAGAAATATCGCGGACGTTACCACAGCGGTCGCCAAGGGAGATCTGAACAGAAAGATCACCGCCGAAGCGAAGGGCGAGATCCTCGAGCTGAAGAACACCATCAACATCATGGTCGATCAGCTCAGCGCATTCGCCGCCGAAGTCACGCGCGTTGCTCGTGAAGTAGGAACCGAAGGAAAACTCGGCGGCCAGGCGAACGTTCCCGGAGTTGCGGGCACGTGGAAAGACCTGACGGACAACGTCAACACGCTGGCGGGAAATCTCACCGGGCAGATTCGCAACATTGCGGATGTCACCACCGCCGTCGCCAAAGGCGATCTCTCTCGCAAGATCACCGTTGAAGCGCGCGGCGAAACCCTCGAGCTGAAGAGCACGATCAATACGATGGTCGATCAGCTCAGCTCATTTGCTGACGAAGTCACGCGCGTTGCCAAGGAAGTGGGAACC
>DASWDV010000198.1:0-7100 GCA_036395075.1 Gemmatimonadaceae bacterium
ATCGACGTCGACATCGAAGAAGCCGGTCATCGTATCGCGCGGCTGAACCTCCTTTGCGCTGATCACGAGACGTCCTGCCGCGCGATCGTAAAGGGAAGAAACCTGAAAAACCGGGAAGCCGGCGCCATACACCCATTGGTCGAAGAACGCTTTGTAATCTCGGCCGGTCGTTTCCTCGAAAGCTTTGCGAAGGTCGTCGGTGACGACCGTGCGGTAAGCATTCGCAGTGGTGTAGTGATTCATCGCCTTCCAGAAAAGCGCGTCACCGAGCTGGTGGCGAAGCATCTGGAGGATGGTCGCGCCCTTCGGATAGATGTGTCCGCTGAAGAATACCTCGATGGGGTCGTTCACCCACCTGTTCCACACGATCGGGCGTCTCGTGCGACGATCGGCCTCGATCGTCTGCTCCTGGGCGCCGAGCCGATCGAAAGCTCCTTCGTCGACGCCCAGGTTTTCCTCGCGGAAAATTTGCTCCATGAATGTCGCGAACCCTTCGTTCAGCCATACATCGGCCCAATCGCGCGTCGTCAGCAGGTCACCATACCACTGGTGTCCGAGCTCGTGCGCCATCAGACCCACAGAATTTGCCTGCGGCTCCGACCAGGCTGGATGCAGGATCGCTCCATCGTTCTGGGATGTGGCCGTCACGTTTTCCATTCCGCCGTATTGGAACTCCGGAATGACAATCTGATCGTACTTGGCCCACGGATACGGCACACCGGTTTTGCGAGAGAATACGTCCACGGCTTGGGGCGTCTTGGCGAACCCACGCCAGCCAGCGTCGATTGAATCCGGGTAGGTCCAGTATCCAATCGGCACGTTTCGATACGGCTTGTCTTGCAGGACCGAGTAGTTTCCGACGACCGTGGTCATCAGGTATGTCGACGCAGGCTTGTCGAGTACCCAGTGCCACTCAATGCTGTCGCCGACGGCGCGCGATCCAGCGAGTCGTCCGTTGGAGAGTGCGCGCTCGCCCTTCGCGGTCCAGATATAGAATTCCCACGTCGTCTTGTCGTTCGGGAAATCGTAGGTCGGTACCCAGAAGTGATTGTCTTCGGTCTCGCCTTGAGTCCAAACGATGTGCTTCGCGGGCCTGAAGTACGCGCCCTTGGAGCGATTTGCGGCATCGTACTCGATCGCGATCGAAGCCTTCTGGCCGGAGCGCAGAGGCGTCGCGAGATGGATCGTCAATGCGCGCCCATCATAATCGTATTTGAGCGGCGCGGTACCGCTCGCTACGCGCTTGAAGGTCATGTCGCCTGCATCGATCACGACATTTTGAAGCGCTGGCGCTCCTCTCAATCCGCCGATGGTAAGCGTGGTCGTTCCAACCACCGCGTGACGCGGCCAGTCGAAGCGAACGGTCGTCACCTGATGCTGCAAGTCGTACGTCCTGACTCTTTCAGGATGGGCAACTCCTTCAGGGGGCGGCCCCCACACGATCAGAGGGGCCTCCTGGAATGACGGAACTCGGTCGACGGTGAGCGCCGTGTCCATGCGGAAAGGAGGAAGGACAGGCGGCGGATTCGGTTGTGGGATTTCGGTCGGCGTTGGGGGCGTAGCGGCTGGCGGCACGCAAGCGACAACGAGCGCGCAAACAGCGACGCTCGACAAGAATGAGCCTTTCATTTAACGGTGAAACGGGATGAATGGACCCGGATAATTCGGATGAGCGGCGTGACACGCGCGTACCATATGCTATCTAACCAGCGACGGCGACGGAAGGACAGCACTGGTGCGACACGCGTTCACAGTCATAGAGCTCGCTCTCACGCTCTGCATTCTGAGCATTCTCTCCGCCATCGCCATGCCATGGGCGGGTAAACTCCTCGACCGAGTCCACGTACGCGCTGCAGTAGTTCAGATAGAATCGCTCTTCGGTAGCGCGCGACACATCGCGATCGCGCGCGCCACGCAAACGACGGTCGACATAGACACCGCGGCGCAGACGATTTACGTGAGCGTTGGACTCGATACGCTTCGCAAGGGAAAGATAGGCGCCGATCACGACGTTCAGCTCTCGGCGAGTCGAGTGCGAATGTCTTACTCGGCGACCGGGATTGGCTATGGCGCTGCGAACCTCAGCGTCTTCGTGCGACGGAGCTCGGCCGCCGATACCGTTTTTGTATCGCGACTTGGTCGACTGCGTCACTGATTCCCGAAGGCGGAGTGATGTCGGCGAGCGCGGGCTCGGTTGCAACCGCAACGACTCCATCGGATGTGGTGCCAAAATCGTAGCCAGGAACTGAGATCCGCGGAATCTGCTGACCGATCATACGCTCGATGGTGCGGACCATCGAGATCTCGTCAGGCGACATGAAGGTGTACGCATCGCCAGTCGCGGCAGCTCGCCCTGTCCTCCCGATGCGGTGGACGTAATCCTCCGGTTGTTGCGGCACGTCGTAGTTTATGACGTGGCTGATACCCGACACGTCCAGACCGCGCTGCGCAATGTCGGTAGCGACGAGGACCCGGATCTTGCCCGATTTGAAATCGTCGAGTGCGCGCGTGCGCTCTCCCTGTGACTTGTCCGCGTGCATCGCCGTCGCCGCGATTCCCTCGTCTTCCAGGTGCCTGACCACGCGGTCGGCTCCGTGCTTGGTCCGGGTGAAAACGAGCACGGAATCCATGTCCGACTGTTTCAGCAGCTCCGCTAGCAGGGTGTGCTTCTTATCGCGCGAGACAGGATAGACCGCATGCGTGACCGTGCTCGCGGCTTCGGACCGGCGGCCGACTTGAACGACGACCGGTTTCCGCAGGTACTTTCGGGCCAAGGCTTCCACTTCCGGCGGCATCGTCGCGCTGAAAAGAAGCGTCTGACGGTACGGAGGAATCTCAGCGACGATGCGATTGAGCTGCGGTGCGAATCCCATGTCGAGCATGCGGTCCGCTTCGTCGAGAACGAGGACTTCGAGCTCTTCGAACGAGACGTTCTTTCGCTCCATGTGATCGAGCAAGCGGCCCGGGGTTGCGACGACCACATCGACGCCGTGACGCAGCGCCTTTGCCTGCGGTTCGATTCCCACGCCACCGAAGATGGGAACAACGCGCAACGGGGTGTATTTGCCGTACTTGCGAAAGCTTTCTTCCACCTGAGCGGCGAGCTCCCGCGTCGGAGTCAGGATCAGCACGCGCACGCGGTGAGCCGGCTCGCCGTTCGCCGTGATGAGCGGCGCGCTGATCAGATTCTGAACGATGGGCAGCGTGAAGCCGGCAGTCTTACCGGTTCCCGTCTGGGCGAGGCCGATCAGGTCCCGGCCGGCAAGCGCGAGAGGAATCGCCTGTTGTTGAATCGGCGTAGGATGCGTGTAGCCGGCGTCGCCGACCGCATGGAGCAATTCGGGCGCGAGGTCGAGATCCGCAAAGGAGATACTCGCCTCGGTCATCTCTTCAATCATCTATCTGTAATATACGGGGGTCGGGCCTGCAGCTCTGAAGCAACGCAATCAGGGCTTCGTTCACCTCGCGCGGAGTTTCCTCGGCGACGACGTGGCCCGCGTCAGGAACCGGGTAAAGCGCGATCTGAGGAATGAGCGACTCGTAGATGCTCATCCCATCGGAGGCCATCATGTGGTCGAGGCGTCCCCACACTCCGGCGACGGGTAACTCGAGCCTGGAAAAATGTCGGTGCTCCGCCGCATTCCAGTCGTAGCTGTGGAGCAACTCGCGCATGGCGAGATGGAATTCTGGAAATTGAGCGGGCGCGAGATACTCGTCGATGTCGCGGTCGGTGAAATGTCCGCGCTTTCCGTAGACCCGCATCAACGCGACCCTCACCAATGGTCGCGGATTGATTCGTCGCATCATCGGAGCAAGGAAACCCGGCGTCAGTAAACGATAGAGCCACATCAGCGGCACGCCCTTCAATCCAACCGGTGCGAGCAAGCCCAGGCATTGCGCCCGCTCCGGATAACGGCATACGAAATGGTAGATGAGGGAACCGCCAAGCGAGTGACCGACGAGCGCCGGGCGCTCGAGCTCGAGGGCGTCGAGGATGTCGCGGAGATGATCGACGAGCGAGTCGATAGTGTACTCGGCTCGCGCCACTGGCTTGTCCGACAAGCCATGTCCCTTCAGGTCAATAGCGATGGCACGAAAGCCAGCCTCGGCGAGTGCCGGCATATTGCGGCGAAACACGTACGCGGAGCAGCCCCAGCCATGCACCAGCACGACTGGAGGCGAAGTCGGATTTCCCCGCTCGACTGCGCGAACCATTATTCCGGAGCGAAGACGCGGAAAATTCACGCGATAAGCCGCGTCGCCGGCGGGAAACATCTCGCCGGGGCTGAGAATGCCACGGCGACCGAATCTGATCATCGGATCAGATCAATTCAATTTCTCTGCCGAGAAGTTTTCCAATGAGCCCGATACGGAAAGTGACGTCGCTCCACTTCGACTCCTGTGCCGGCCCATCATCGAGCGGAAAGATTGACCACGACCACGGATGGGTCGTCGTCGGGCGATCCGTTCCCTTGTGCGGATGCCAGATGCCGTTGCGATCCCGGTCGTCGACGAATCGCTCGTAGAGCCTGTTCCAGCCTTCGTTGCGACGGAGGAAATTGAGACGCGCCATCGTCTCCAGCCACAGGAGCGCGAACGGTACATCGGCGTCCACAGCGTTCCGGTGAGGAAGTACGTCACCCATGATGAGGTGCGGCTGCGAGACCATTTTCTTCCCAAAAAGCTGGACAGTCTCCTGCCGCGGCAGCGGCTGGGTTATCCAGTCATAGATGCGCTCGACCTCGCTGAAGTGCTCGTGTCGAAAGATCGGCATGTGCGCAAGCATCGTCAGGGTGTAGATCGATGGCGGTGCCGACTCCGGCGCTAGCACGTGTGCGTTGCCGACCCGCATCCACGGCTTTTCGCCAAGCGGCGAGTTCAGGTATATGACCGTGCGCTCGAGGATGCGCCTCGCCGCTCCGCGAAGCCGCGGGTCGTTTTCGTATCCGATCTGCGCCAGAGTAGCCGCGGCTGCTTCGCGAAATATTCCGCGATTGCGACGCACGAGGTCGTCGTCCCTGGTCTTGCTTGCGAGCTCGAAAGTGAACGCGGGATCGTTGTCCTCCGCGAGCAGTCTGAAAAGCAGCCGCCGAGCGAGAACGAGGGGCGGCGAATCCGCGCCCCAACCGTACTCGGAAAGTCGTCGAACGGCCGGAATCGTTCCGATATTGGCGAAGTCGTTCGCGTGGCGACCAGGAAGAGAAAGGATCGAGTGATTCCACATCCCATCGCGCGATTGGGTCACCGCCAGCCTGATGGCTGGGCGATACGAGTAAGGCAGCCATTCGAGATCCCGCGCTGACCAGTCTGCGGGGCGTCCGACCTCGAGCATCGAGCGATACTTTATCGGTGCCGACCCATGCTCCAGGAGCCAGCTCAATGGAAAAGTGAGCGTCTCCGGGGCGGGTGTTATGAGCGTTTGTGCTACGGGTTCGGCGGCACTACTCGGTGCAGTCACAGGCGGGACTCGGCACGCGGAAAGGAGCTGGAATCAGGCGTCAGCGGCGCATGAGCCGACGACGGCGCGGGGAAGAATAGCACGTTTTGGGCAATCGGGAAGGGCAGGACGATAACTGCAAGTGCTGCAAGAAGTTACAAGATGCCGAGGAGCAGATCGTCCGGGGTCAACCTTTTCGCGACCTGCGGCGTATAACACTCGGAAGTCAATGAGACCTCCAACACATACTTTAAGGAGAGTAGGATGAAGGCTATTCGCATCGCCACGCTGGCTGCTGCCCTTTGCGTTGGCATGACATCGGTCGCCGCAGCGCAAGGCACCGAGCCGCCTCAACAGGGTCAGGGTCAGGGCGAAGCGCGCCGTGGCGGAATGGGCGGAATGCTCCTCAATGGCATCACCTTGACGGATGCACAGAAGAATCAGGTAAAGACGATTCGCGAGAAGTATCTGCCGCAGCAGATGGAGCTCCGCAAGTCGGCTCAGGCCGTTGGTGGCCCGCCTGATGAAGCGACCCGCGCCAAGATGCAGGATCTGCAGACCAAGCAGGCTGCCGAGATCCGCGCGGTCCTTACCGCCGACCAGCAAGCGACATTCGACAAGAATCTCGCCGAGATAAAGGCGAAAATGGAAGCTCGCCGCAACGGCAGCAGCTAGGTTTCGCTAAGGCTGCGGCTCCAGAGCCGCGACCGTATAGTTGCTCTTCGGGTTCCAGAGGATCCAGCTCTGGAACCCGTTGTCGTATCCAGCCTTTTTCTGCGCGCGGATCTGCGCGGCGTAATAATGAGGCGCGCCGAGGGTGAAGTCCTGGTACCATGGAATGATCTTCGCCGCGTTGGCGACTGGTCGGGTGCGCTCGAGGGCGTCCTTGAGCGCGTTGTCGATTGTCTTGTATGGGTGCGCGTTGGGATTTCGCAGCCGGTAGCTACCCCGCGCGAAATGCGAGGGATAAATCATCGGCAGGACGACATCGACCTGATCGATGAACATTTCCCACTTCTGGCCGATGCCCATGTCCGTGGTATCGGTTGCCGTAAGGCCGAAAACATCGGCAGTCACGCGAAGGGGGAGCGGCCTCAGCGCTCGCCGCAAGAACCCAAGCTGCTCGCGGATCACCTGCGATCGAGACCGACCGTTCGCCAACGGATAAACCGCCTCGGTCATCAACCTTTTCTCGTCGGGAAAGCGTACGTAGTCGAACTGCACTTCGCTGAATCCGACTTCATACGCTTCGCGCGCGAGATCAGCGGCGTACTGCCATACGATGCGCTGGTGCGGATCCAGCCACGGATTCCCGTTCTTGTCGATCCACGGCTTGAGATCGGTTTTTCTTTTGATGGCCAGCTCCAGCTTCTTTCCGGCGAGCAACGGATCCTTCGCGACGACGATGCGCGCTATTGGGTAGATCCCGTGCGCCGTCATCGTGTCCAGGACGCCGCGCAGCTTCGAGCGTGACATCCAATGACCATCGGCGGTGTCGGCGCCGATCTCGCGTGCGAGGGGCACGCTCGACCGATAGAGGACGAAACCACGGTCGTCCTTGACGTCGATGACGAGAGCGTTGACCTCGGTCTTCTTGGCGACATCGATCAGTCGTGTGAGTTTGCTGCCGAGCGCTGCCCAGCGATTCACATAAAGGCCGCGG
>DASWDV010000199.1:0-12283 GCA_036395075.1 Gemmatimonadaceae bacterium
CCGGCGGTCGAACAGATCGCGCGGATCGTAAGCAACCGTGATGGGACCAGACGCGAAGAACACGGAATCTTCGTCGTCGCGAATCTCCACCGAGTCGATGGTGACGCCGTTGAAGAATCCACCGCTCATGCGGCCGATGTAGACTTTGCCCTTCACCTTCCCCTCGAGCATCGTCGCCACCATTCGCCGGACACGCTGCTGGCCGAAGTTGGTGTGCGTGACTCCAACGAAGCTGAGAATGACGATCAGCAACAGCCCCACCAGAATGATGGCGCTTCCAATCGCGATGCGGAGACGGCGTGTCATGAGGCTCTAGAACGCCTGACCGATCGCGAAGCTGAACGTGAGCTTGCTGCGGAGGCTGTTGTCTTTCGGCGGCTGGTACGTAGAGGGGCAGCCCTCTGGCGGCACTTCCTGCACGATTTTCGTGACCGCGCCGCTCACAGGATCTCGGGTGAAGTGAGTCGGAAAAAAGTTGAATGGACTCACGCAAAGCAGTGGCGCTTCGGCCAGCTCGGTCGCTTCATAATACAGAGGCCCCTTCGGGCGCCGATAAGGATTGTAGCCGACCGCGACACGCACCGGGCCAACGGGCGAAAACGCCGTCAGCTGAATTCCCGGTGTAACCTTGAGCTTCACCTCTTTGATCTGCGACCGCCCGCGATTCCACACTTCGCCCGCGTCCGTGAACATCGTGAATTGCAGCAGCTCCGGAAGGAACGGACTTCTGAGTCGGAGCTCAACGTTGCCTACGACGAGTGAGTTTCCGCCGACCGGAACCACTCGCCGAAAGCCGATCGTATCCTTGGCCAGAACGACCGTATCCTGCAGCCCCGTGCGCACGTCGGTCGAGATGTACTCCGTGTATCCGGGCGTTCCATTAGCAATGTAAATCAGCGAGCCCAGCTCATTTTGAGAGAAGCCGCGGACCGTTGTCGGACCGCCCCCATAGAGCCTTTCCTGCGGGGGAATGAATCCTGTCGCTGATTCAACGTTGCGTCCGAACACCGTGCCACCGCGGACGCGGAAAGCGAGCACGTTGCCGGCCCCCGCGCTGATGTACCGCGATGCATCCCCAACCAGCTTGTTGAATTGAAGATCCTTGTTCGAGAGGATCACCGGCGATGAATGCCGGCCCTCGAGTCTGATGATCGATCCGCGCGTCGGCGACAGCAGACTGTTCGAGTTATCGCGGGTTACCGCGAGACTGAGCACCGCAAGCTGTTGCGTGCGCTGCACTCGCTCGCGCTCGGCTGCTTCGCACAAGTTGAACACCGCGCAAAAGAGCGCCGGTTGCGCCTCGGTGCGGCCGAGATCCATCGAGTAGCTGAGATTGACGGGCGTCCTCGTCAGCCCGCGCCACACTACGGACGCCACGCCTCCGATCGCCGTCGTTCTCAGGTACGCGTTGTACTCCGAGACGCGCTGAGTGTATAGCGTGATCGTCGGAACCGTTCTCAGCCCAAGAAACACCGGCTGCCGCAGCGTCGCGCCCATGTAGTAGTTGAGCCAGTTGCTGAAATAATCGTGCTTCGCGGCGGGGCAGAGTCCGGGCGTGCCTTTGAGCGGCTTGCCGATTCCGATCTTGGACACTCTGCCGTTGAGATCGAGTCGCCGAGCGCCGCTCAGGAAATTGTAGTCGGTGAATTCACCTGTTACGCGAAAGCAGTCGAGGGTTCCGTAACCAGCGCCGACCCGCGCCGCGTGCATCGCCGCCTCGGCGAGGCTCACGTGAAGCGTCATCACGGTGTCGGCTGCGCTGTCCGGAGTGATCGATACGTGCTGGTACGCCTCCGTTTGATAGAGCGCGCGCTGCGCGTCGATGATCTCGGCCTCGCGGAAAAGCTCGCCCGAGTCGAGCCCCATGATGCGGCGCACGACTCTGGTAGGTATCTGCTGCTGTTTGCCGTTCATCGGCGTCACTTCGATCTTGATTGCTCCAATCCTCGTTCTCGGTCCGGACGTAACGTACAGCGTGTCCCACGCGCTCAACGTGCTGTCGCTCACAGCGAAACGATTGGCCGCATCGGCCCTTGGATATCCATTGTTGTGCAGGCGCTGGCGCACGGTGTCGGCCGCGGCGTCGACCGCGAAGCGATCGAATCTGCCGCCTTCGCGAACGGGAAGACCCCGGACGAACGCGACTCTTTCAGGAACCGAATCCAATCCGCGCACCACGAAGGACCTTAGTATCATCGGCGGCCCCTCGCTGATGTTGAACCTGACCTCGACCGCCCCGGGAGCCAGCAGCTTTACCACGGTGTCGACGGTCACTCTTGGATACCCCCGACGGCGATAAAAGATTATCAGCCGCGCCCGATCGTTCGGGAGCTCATTCCGGTCCAGGCAATGTTTGACAGTGAAAGGGAGGTGGAGGTAACGCCTCGCCCACGCCGAGGGAGTGGTGACGATCGTTTTGGCGAGCTCGGCGTCCGAGAAGGCGTGGTTGCCCTCGAACACGAGCCGCATCACTTCCAGGTCGCCCCGTTGACACTCGATGTCCTGAGCGCCCGCGCTCCTGCCAACCAGGAACGCAGCGGAGAGCGTGAGCGCGACGATGTTCCACCCCCCGAGTCGTACCCGGGGAAGCTTCACTCTTGCAGCGCGCGCGCGCCTGGCGGCTGCCCGGGCGGAAGCTCGCGGGCGTAGTGCGTCTCTGTCCGGGGCTCGGTGCGGTCGCCCAGAATTCGCTTCGGTTGTTTCGTCGGCGGGAGCGATAGCTGACCCTGCGGCACGAGGGGCGTCCGCTGGATTAAGAGTTGCACAATGTAGAACCCGGCCAAACCGGCAGCGACGCCGACACCAATGGCTGGCAGTAGATCCTTGGCGCCAAGTTGGCGGCGATAATAGTATTCTGCGCTCACGGTGAGGCCTATTTCGGGGTGGGCGAAAGTTCTCGTATTTCGCCCCTTCATGTCAACCGTCCGAGCACACCCATGCGGCGACTATTCCTCCTCGTATTACCCGCGATTCTCAGCTGCGGCGGCGGTGGCGAATCCGCCGCTCCCACCCGCAAGACCATCATCGACTCGCGCGATACCTACGATCCGCGATCGATGGATCCCGCGCTCTCGACCGACGTCCCAACCGGACGCGCCGTCGCCTACATCTTCGACGGACTGACGCGCTTCACCCCCGACGCGAAGGTAGTTCCCGGCCTCGCCAAATCGTGGGACGTCACCCCCGATGGAATCACCTACACTTTTCATCTGCGCAGCGGCGTGAAGTTCCACGATGGACGACCGTTTACCGCGAAGAACGTCGTCGCCACGTTCCAGCGGGTGCTCGATCCCAAGACGAAAGGCGGACGCGGTTGGCCACTTTTCCCCATCAAGGGCGCCGAGGATTTCGCGGGAAGCAAGGCACAGACGATAAGCGGGATTGCTGCCCCGAACGACACGACTGTCGTGATCACGCTCAAGGAGCCGTACTCGATTTTCCCGAAGCTCCTCGCCATGCCCGTCAGCTCCATCGTTCCGGACAATCCGCCCGCCGACTTTGGACAGAAGCCGGTCGGCACCGGGCCGTGGAAGTTCGTTGAATGGCGCCATGATGATTTTCTGCGCTTCGCGAAAAATTCGGACTACTTCGATGGTCCGCCCAAAACCGATTCATTGATGGCGCGCATCATCCCCGAGATGAGCACCGCGACTGCCGAATTCGAGGCGGGCAACGTCGACGTGCTCACCGTACCCGATGAAGCCGGCAAGGCGTGGGCGGCCGACCCGGAAAAGAAGAAGCTTCTCTCATCTGCGCCGGCGCTGCGCTTCTGGTACGTCGCTATCAACGTCTCGCGCGGACCGCTCAGCGATGTCCGCGTCCGTCAAGCTCTCAACTACGCGGTCGACGTCAACACGATTCTCAGCGCAGTGATGGCGGGCCGTGGAACCGTCGCCAACGGTGTCGTTCCGCCGACACTCGGCGGCTATGACGCCGACCGAAAAGGATATCCACACGACGTGGCGAAAGCGAAGCAGCTCCTTGCGGCAGCGGGCCATCCGAACGGCATCGACGTTGAGCTCTGGGCGGCGACCACAGATCAGTCGCCGCGGCTGTCGCAAGCCATTCAGGCAAATCTCGCGGAGGCAGGAATCAGAGCGAAGATCGTGCAGCGCGATGCGTCGTCAGTTCGCGAGGCCGCCCGCAAAGGAGCATCCGACCTCTACGTCAAGGAATGGTGGGCCGATTATCCGGACGCCGAGAACTTCCTGTTCCCGCTGCTCCACAGCAAGAACAAGGGACCGGGTGGCAATGTCTCGTTCTATTCGAACCCCAAATTCGACGCGCTGGTCGATCAGGCGCACCGCGAGCAGGACGAATCGAAACGCAATGATCTCTACAAGCAGGCCGACCAGCTGCAGCTCAACGACGCGCCGATGATCTACCTTTTCTTTTACAAGGACGTATACGCCGTGCAGCCGTGGATCAAGGGTTTCACGGTTCCTGCTGTCTTCAGCGGCCAGCGCTGGACCGATGTGACGATCAGCAAGTAAAACGTGCTCTCCTTCATAGCCCGGAGACTGCTGCTCTCGATTCCGACCTTGTTCGGAGTCCTCGTCGTGGTCTTTCTGCTCCTCTACGTCGCGCCCGGCGATCCAGTTCAGGAGATGGTCGGCGAAAGAGCCGATCCCGAAACGATAGCGCGGCTCCGTAAAGAGCTGCACCTCGACGAGCCGCTGCTCAGCCAATTCACCCATTACAGCAGCGGAGTCCTGCGCGGCGACTTCGGCAATTCCTACATCACGCAGCGGCCGATCATCAGGGACATCAGCGAGAGATTTCCGAAAACGCTGCTGCTCGCCGGCTCTGCCATGCTCCTCGCCTCCATCCTCGGCATCACGCTCGGCGTATTGAGCGCGCGAAACCCGGGCGGATGGTTCGACCGCCTGGGGCTTGGCGTCGCCTATCTCGGAATTTCTTTTCCCGTCTACTGGGTCGGATTGATTCTCATTCTGATATTTGCGGTGATGCTCAAGTGGCTGCCGCCTTCCGGCTACGGCGGCATCAAGTACCTGATTCTTCCCGCCTTCGCACTCGGCTCCCGCTCGATCGCCTTTCTCGCGCGGGTGACGCGGTCGGCGATGCTCGACGTCCTGGGGAGCGATTACGTTCGCACGGCTCGCGCGAAGGGATTGCGGGAGCACGTCGTGACCGTGCGCCACGCACTGCGAAACGCCCTCATCCCTATCATCACCGTGCTCGGCCTCGACTTCGGATACTATCTCACCGGTAGCATTCTCACCGAGACGATCTTCAGCTGGCCCGGCCTCGGCCGCTACGTCGTTAACGCGATAACGCGGCGCGATCTGCCCGCGATTCAGGGATCAGTGCTGTTTCTGAGCGTCGTTTTCGTCCTGGTGAATCTTCTTACCGATCTCGCCTACGCCAAAGCGGATCCCCGCGTAGCCTACTCGTAAGCTCCGCGATGACCAGCCAGGAAGTACCTTCGGCGCTCGCGAGCGTGCGCGAGTCGACGCTGCGACAGCAGATCGAGAACATTGAGAACGGCTCCGGCGCCAAAGCGATCGCGGTTGCCCTGCGCGATGGCGAGAGCGGGTTCGAGCTGCATTACCACGCCGACCGCTGGTTCCACGCCGCGAGCACGATCAAGGTGCCGATCCTTCTCGGCGTCTTTGCGGCAATCGACAGGGGTGAGCTGCTTCCGCATTCGCGCGTGCACGTGCGCAATCGCTTCCTGAGCGTGGTCGAAGACATACCATTCCGCGTCGAATCCGGACGCGACTCGAACTCGGCCGTGCACAACGCCATCGGGAAGATGATGCGCGTCGACGAGCTCGCATACCATATGATCACGACGTCGAGCAACCTTGCGACCAACCTGCTCCTCAGCGTAACCGGAACTGACGCAGTGAACAGGACCTTGCGCGAGCTTCACGTCGAGGAAGGGATCGATCTCAAGCGCGGCGTCGAGGATGAGCTCGCCTTCGAGAAGGGCATCAACAACAGGGTGACCGCGAACGGACTCCTCCGACTTCTCGTGCTGCTCGCTGAAGGGAAAGCGTTTTCGCCCGCGCTGTCGCGGCGGATGATGGACATCCTGCACGGACAGGAGTTCAATCAGGGCATTCCGGCGCGATTGCCCAAGGGAGCAAGGGTAGCTCACAAAACCGGCGAGATCTCAACGGTCGCCCACGACGCCGGGGTCGTGTATTTGCCTAAACGAAAGCCGTACGCGCTGGTGGTACTTACCGAATGGGATCCGGCCTCGTCCGGCCGGTCGCGGACGATCGCCGCCATCTCGCACTCAATTTACGAGTTCCTGACCCAGAGCCCGACGGATGAATGACAGCTTCTCCTCGTTTCATAAACGCTTCCGGAATGACTGACGCCCCTGGTTTCCCGCTGCGAATCGTCGATGGGCTTACACTTCCGCCGGAGTATCGCAAGGCGCTGAGGCCGGGCGAGGAGTGGAAGGACGCTACCGGCTTCCCCAGGCAGCTACCCCGCTATTTTTACGAGATCCCGTCCTGGGACACGGCCATGAAGATCGAGTTGGCCACCCATTTCCTGCTCTGGGAGTTCATCCAGGTCGATGTGCGGGAAGCCCAGCCTCTGCGCACATTCCCCCGGTACGTTCCGTGCGCTATAACTCTCCTTGCAGTGTGTCTGGAAAGGTTTCGGGAGGCCGTCGGGACACTGGTGCACATCTCAGCGAACGGTGGCTATCGTTCGCCGTCCCACCGGTTCTCGAAGAACGCAACTCCGCACGCCTGGGGAACGGCCGCCAACATATATCGGATTGGCGATACGTTCCTCGACAATCGCGGAGCGATCGAGCGCTTCAGCTTGATCGCGCGTGAGACCCTTCCCGGTGTCTGGACGCGTCCCTATGGGGCGCCAACCGGATACTCGGAAGATCACCTTCACCTCGACCTCGGCTATGTGCTGTCGGTGCCGCGGGATGTGAAAAGTTGACGAATTCGTTTCAGAAAAGAGTCAAGATGTATGAAGCACTTTGGGTAAGAAGAGAGCATGACGCAGCTCAAGAAGAAGAAAGGACCCGAGAACAAGACATCCACTCACGAGCGGATCCAGCTCGCGGCGATCGGCATGGAAGCCGAATTCGCCGTGAACATGGACGGAGTGCAGGTAAAGCCTGAGGACGTTTTCGGCAGCCCGCGCAAAATCATTCGCGAGAAGATGATGCACCGAAAGGGCAGGTCGTATCACCTGCCCACGGGGGGTGCCGTATACTTCGATACTGGTGTCATCGAAGTTGCCACTCCCGTAATCGAGATCGAGCGTGGCTGCGCCGCGCGCGCCGGACGCTCGCTATGGGAAGCAATCCTCTTTATGCGGCAGGAGCTCGACGCCTGGGAACAGGCGCACGATAGCGACGTCCAGCTTGCCGGCTTCAGCACCCACTACAACATCTCGTTCGAGGTACCGCGGTCGGAGCAGAGTCCGACGCGAACGGTCGAACAGCTCGCATATCTGCTGGCGCACATCCTCCCCGTCCCGGTAATGCTGCTCGCCGCCAATCGGCGCTCGACCGGAATCGGCGTGCGGCCGCGTGGCGATCGCATCGAAGTCACGGCCGACTTCACCCCCGATGCCCCGCTCATGATCGCTACCGCGACGGTGATCGTCGGAATCGTCCGCGAGGTGATGAGATGGCCGAGCTACGGGATCGGGGCGCTCGACGAGACTGACCTCCCAATTATCAGAGGATTCCGGCCGATGCCACACACCACCCGCAAAGGATGGTTGGCGAGGTTCGACTGCTTCCCGGAGAATCCTTTCACCAGCGACATCGACAAGGACCGGTGGCCGACCACCGACGGAAGATTCCTGACGCTGCGCGCGATGGCCGGTCTGATCGTCAAACATTTCTGGCCCCACATCCGGCGTTACTCGGATCCGTTCACGCTGCGACTGATCGGATCGGTGATGAAAGGGCGCGCCCCATCATTGCTCGACCTCAATGATCGGCCCCCCGGCTACGACGACGTCGGCCGCCTTTGCACGTGGGACAATCTTTTTCCGGAGCGCGTGCTTCCGCGGTCGCAATACGAGCGCGTGCTAATCCGCGCTATCAACGGCGACAAGCTGCACATGGATGGCGATTGGTACACGCCGACCGGCATGCGTGGCTGGTCACGCGTCATTTTCCGGCGAAAAGCGGATAATTCCCGGCACGTGTTCTCGCTCGATTATCTGCTCGACCATCTCCACGATTGGGAGCGAGCGTACCGAAGTTCGAAGCACGGAGACGGCGGACGAATACGCTCGCGGGAGCACACGGCCTGAGCTAGGTTGTTGGCGTGTTCCTCACAGTTGACGGCGCCCTCTGACAACGCACATTGCACTTCTCCGCGGCATCAATGTCGGCGGACACCGACAGGTCGGAATGACGGACCTGCGCAATTTTCTCTCGCAGGTCGGACTCGACGATGTGCGCTCGCTGCTACAGAGCGGCAACCTCATTTTCAGCAGCAAAGTGCGAACGGGAGCTGAGCTGGAGCGATTCCTGGAGACCGAGGCGGCGGAACGGTTGACCCTGGAAGTCGACTTCTTCGTCCGAACTCCGGAGGAGTGGAAGACAATTATCAGGCAGAATCCTTTTCGGAAGGAAGCCGAGCGCGACCCAGGGCTGCTCGTCGTGCTCTTCCTCAAGTCCGCGGCCGAAGCGGAAGATATCGTCGCGCTGCAGGCGGACATCAAAGGTCCGGAAACTGTGAAGGCAAAGGGACGCCACGCTTACATCTTTTATCCGAACGGCCAGGGCCGCTCAAAGCTGACCCATTCGATGCTCGAGAAGCGGCTGGGTCGCAGCACCGCCCGCAACTGGAACACAGTGCTCAAGCTGGGCATCATCGCCAAAACCGGCTCGGCGAAGCTCACTCCCGTCGCACCCCGCAAGCGGATCCCGCCAGTTTAACGACCGTCATTCAGGGCATCGAGCAGCTTCTGGTGAATCCCGCCGAATTCCCCATTCGACATCACCAGCACGACGTCCCCCTTGGCAAGCCGCGGTGCGAGATCGTTCACTATCGCGTCGGCATTCTTGAGCTGCTTCGCCTGCTTTCCCGACGCCGCGATGTCGGAGATCAGCTCGTTCAGATCGAGCGCTGTTTCCTTGGTGTAGCGATCGGGCCTGTAGAGTGAGGCGAAGATGATCTCGTCAGCGCCACCGAACGCCTTCGCGTAATCGTCCTGAAATTCGCGGCGCTGAGCGGTGTAGCTCCGCGGCTCGTACACCGCCACGATGCGTCGCCCGGAATATTTCTGCCTGATCGCGTTGATCGTCTCGCGCACAGCGGTCGGATGGTGCGCAAAATCGTCGATTACCGCGACCCCGCGCACCTCGCCGCGGACCTCCATTCGGCGCTTCACGCTTCTGAACGTGCGCAGCCCCTCGCGCACTCCGTCGCGATCCGCCTTCACCGATTCGGCGGCCGCGATCACCGCCAGCACGTTCCGAACGTTAAACGCTCCCGCGAGCGGCGTGTCGATGCGCCCCCACTCTTCATCCGAGCGAAAAGCCCTGAATCTGGTTCCGCTTTCGCTGAACTCTACATCCCGTGCGTGCCAGTGCGGCTGATTGGCCGGAGAGCTGGCGTCGTCGCCGTATGCGAATGACTCCACCGGTGCAAAGGATTTCGGCGCCAATTCTCGCACGATCGGCGAGTCCCATCCGGCGATGACCACTCCGTTCTTCGGAACGAGATTGATGAAGCGCGCGAAAGCGAAGTTGTACGCCTCTTCATCGCGATAGATGTCGGCGTGATCAAACTCGATGTTGTTGACGATCGCCGTGTCGGGAAGGTAGTGCCACATCTTCGGACCCTTGTCGAAGTACGCGGTGTCGTACTCGTCCGCCTCGATCACGAAAAAACGCGAGTCCGTAAGTCGATACGATGTGCCGAAATTCTCCGCAACCCCACCGATCAGGAAGCTGGGATTGAGTCCGGCCGACTCGAGCGCCCACGCCAGCAGTGAGGTCGTCGTCGTCTTTCCATGCGTGCCCGCCACCGCGAGCGAGTGGTGGCCCCAGATGAACTCCTCTTTTATAGTAGCGGCGGCCGAAGTGTAGCGAAGTTTCCGGATGAGGACCTCCTCGAGCTCTGGGTTCCCGCGCGACACGACGTTGCCCACGATTACGACATCCGGCCGCGGCTCGAGATTCTCGGCGCGGTAGCCCTCGCTATACGAAATACCCATCTGCTGCAGCTCCGTCGACATCGGCGGATAAACGTTCTGGTCCGACCCGGTTACCGTGTGACCCGCCGCTTTCAGAAGACCGGCGAGCGAGGCCATCGCCGTGCCACCGATGCCGATGAGGTGATAGTGAATTCGATCCTTGCCGCGATTGGCGCTGCTCGATGCCATTCTTTCGGTGCCTTTCGATTGGAGTTTGGTGTACTGGAATCTATAATGCTCTGTTGATCACCCGACCCGCAGCGAAACGCATTCGTGTTTTGCGCCGTAGGGGTTATTCACCCTAACAAGATCCATGTCGCAAAGAGCCAACAGATTCTGGACGATCTTTCTCGTGATAGTGTTGCTGGATGTCTCGAGCAAGCGCTTTGCTGTGAGCCAGCTGTCTCCAGCCTACGTGCCGCACAACGTCATCGACGACGTGCTCCGCTTCACCCTCGCGTTCAACCCCGAGGGCGCGATGAGCTTCTCCCTCGGTCCATCGTCTCGCTGGTGGTTCGTGCTGCTTTCGGTCGGAACTCTGTTCGTCCTCGCTTACATGTACCGGCAGACACCCCGTGAAGACCGAATCCAGATTGCTTCGATTGCTCTCATATGCGGCGGAGCCATCGGCAACCTTCTCGACCGCGTCCGGTCGGCTCGCGGGGTAGTCGACTTTATCGACATTGGAATTGGAGCGCACCGTTTCTGGACCTTCAACATCGCGGATCTGGCAGTGACGGCTGGCACTGCGACGCTCACGTGGATCCTTTGCGTGCGCGCGGCAAAGGAGGAGCGCGCCACTCACGCTCTCGCCCCCTCCCCCTCACGAGCTTGGGACGAGCCGAGCTAGTCGTCCTTCTGTCCGAAGATCGCCATGTTCGAGCTGTGTCCCGGATTCACCTTCTTCTCGGGATAAATCCAGTGAACCGCCTGATTGACCGCCGTTGCGGCTTCACCAAATCCAGTCGCTATTAGCTTCAGCTTCCCCGGATAAGTCGTAATGTCACCGGCGGCGTAAATGCCGGGCCGCCCGGTTTCCATGAGACTGTTGACGACGATCTCGTCCTTCACGCAATTCAATCCCCACTCGGCCAACGCGCCGATGTCGCTGTGAAATCCGAGCATCGGCAGTATCGCGTCGGCGTCTATGTCGCGCGTGGTTTTCGCCTTAACGTCGCGTACAGTGACGCCCGTCAGCCTCTCGCCTTCGGATCGCACGTCGTGCAGCTCATGAAATGGAAGGAGGGTGGTTCGTCCGGCGGTCGCAGCGGCTTGCACGTCGGCGATCGTCGCGCCGTGCGCCCGATATTTGTCGCTGCGATGGACCAGCGTCACCGCCTTGGCGCGGTCGCGCAGCTGCTGCGCCCAGTCGAACGCGGAATCTCCCCCTCCGATGATGACGATGCGCTGGTCGCGGAAGTCGTCCGGGTTCGACACGCGATCGAAGATACCGCGGCCGTACCACGGCTCCGCGCATGCCTGCGGGAGACGGCGCGGCGAGAAAGCTCCGATACCTCCCGCGATCACGATCGCCCGGGTCGGAAAGCGATCCGTGTCGGTAACCAGAACGAAGTGATCGTCGTTTCGTTCGAGTGCGGTGACGTTCTGGTTGAGATGAGATTTGAAGTGGAACTGGTCCGCTTGTTACCTCAACGCCTTGACGAGATCCTTCGCGAGAATCTTGGTGAATCCGCCGACGTCGAAGATGTATTTTTCGGGATAGAGCGCCGTGAGCTGTCCGCCGAGCTCGGGCAGCGCGTCAACGATCTGCGCTTTCGCCCCACGCATGCCAGTATAAAAAGCGGCGAACAGCCCGGTGGGGCCCCCGCCGATGATCGTAATGTCCGTTATCTCGTGAGTCATCTCTGACGCGAAATATATAGTAGCGGAAAGCGGCTTCTCAGCGTCCCAACGAGTCTGGCGACTCCAGTGGACTGGCTCTAGACTCCGGGTACATTGCCTGATTCACTTTCAAAGCCTGTTCGCGGCCGACGCGAAGCCGAGCGATGCGGTCTCATCTAGAAGCCCACGTCGTCGACGAACAGCCGACGCTCACCACCGAGCGGCTGATACTGCGGCCGTTTATAGACGACGACGCGTTCGACGTCGAGCGTCTCGC
>DASWDV010000200.1:0-10964 GCA_036395075.1 Gemmatimonadaceae bacterium
GATTGCTGTCGTCGCTCTCGGGCGTGGCGCGCAGCAATCGGTGAACGCGCGAATCAGCGCACTTGGGACGACGTTGTTGACCGTGTCTCCGGGACAGATCTTCGCTCCTGGCGGCGTCTCGTCAGGGAACGATCGAGCGCCGATGACGGTGGCCGACGCGAAGGGCCTCGACTCTGCGGGGCCGTCAGTCTCGGCGGTCGAACCGGAGATGCAAAAGCAGCTACAGGTCCAGTACCTCAATACCAACACGAACACGACGGTGCTTGGCACCACGCCCAACTATCTCGACGTGCGCAAGTACACGATTGCGAGTGGGAAGATGTTCACGCAGGGTGATGACCGCGCGAGCCGGCGTGTCGTGGTGCTGGGCGCGGCGATTCCTGACAATCTTGGAGTGCCGGCGGCGAGCCTCGTAGGGCAGAACGTGCGCATCGGCGGATTTTCGTTCGAGGTGCTGGGCGTCCTGGCGAGCAAGGGAAACGCCGGCGGATTCGGAAATCCAGACGATCAGGTTCTGATCCCGCTCACCACCGCGCAATTCCGTGTATTCGGCAGCGACAGGTTGCGCCAGATTGGAGTGCTCGCTACATCGGAGGCCGAGATTCCGCAGGCGATGGCGGAGATCCAGCGAACGCTGAGACGAGAGCATCGGCTGCGCGTCGGGGTACCTGACGATTTCCAGATTCGAAATCAAGCCGATTTTCTGAACACGCTCGGGGAGACGACGCAAATCTTCACGTTTCTGCTATCCGGAATCGCGGCGGTCAGCCTGCTCGTTGGCGGTATCGGCATCATGAACATCATGCTGGTATCGGTGACGGAGCGGACGCGCGAAATCGGGGTGAGAAAAGCGCTCGGTGCGACGCCCAAGAACATTCTGCTGCAGTTCCTGATCGAGGCGGTGGTGCTGTGTCTCCTGGGCGGAGTGGGCGGGATCATTTTCGGTTGGGGGGGCGCAGCGGCGCTCGCGAAGTTCGGGAATTTCAACACCTCGGTGGCACCGTCGTCGATTCTGCTGGCTTTTTTCTTCTCGGGGTTCGTGGGAGTGCTGTTCGGGGTGTGGCCGGCTCGGCGTGCGGCGGGACTCGATCCGATCCAGTCTCTACGGTACGAATAGAGACTGCAGCCCAGAACTACCGTTCGTCGCGGCCAGTTCTCGGTTTACTACAGTTCTCCGTTGGTGCAGTTCTCAGCCCTTTCCCGAATCGCGGCCATTTCCGCCCTTTCCTGTCGCGACGGATGTTCCTATTTTGGACCTCCCTCCGGCCGCTCCCGTCCAGCGGCCGGCAATCCAATAAGTCATGGAGGTCGAATGAGACTCCGCTACGTTGCGGTCTCTCTATTGTGTCTGGTCGCCGCAACTGCAGGTGGTCAGCCAGGCAAAAAGGCGCCAGCAGGGAAGAGCCCCGAACTGCGCGTCGACTACACGAAGGAAACGCTGCCAAACGGTCTCAACGTGATCTATCACGTCGATCACTCGACGCCCGTAGCTGCCGTACTTCTATGGTATAACGTCGGCTCGAAGGTAGAGCAGCAGGGTCGAACTGGTTTCGCGCATCTCTTTGAGCACATGATGTTTCAGGGCTCGAAGAACGTCGCCAAGGGTCAGCACTTCGCTCTCCTCGAAGCCGCGGGCGGAAGAGGCGGCGCGGACATCAATGGAACGACCAATTGGGATCGCACGAATTATTTCGAGCAAGTCCCGTCGAATCAGCTCGAGCTCGCGCTGTGGCTCGAGGCCGATCGCATGGGAACGCTGCTGCAGGCGATGGATCAGGCCAAGCTGGATAACCAGCGCGAGGTCGTGAAGAACGAGCGCCGGCAGGGCGTTGATAACCAGCCCTACGGTACGTGGCCCGAGAAGATGGAAGAGGCACTCTTCCCCGAAGGACATCCGTACCACCACGATGTCATCGGGTCGATGGCGGATCTGTCGGCCGCCAGCCTCTCCGACGTGGAGAGTTTCTTCAAGACGTACTACGCGCCGAACAACGCCGTATTGGTAGTAGCAGGTGACATCGATGTGCCTCAGGCGAAGCAACTCGTGCGTAAGCATTTCGGTGCCATTCCGCGGGGCCCCAAGATTCCTCCGCTGGCCAGCATGCGGTTGCCGGAGATCGTGGGGCATCAGCAACGGTACGTCGTCGTCGATTCGCAGGTTCCGGCGCCGGCGGTGTACGTCGGGTACAGAGTGCCGTCCGCAAAGGACGAGCGCGCTCCTGTTGTCTCTTTACTCGGCGACGTAATCGGCAGCGGGAAATCGTCCCGACTGTACGATGCGTTGGTGCGTCGCCAGCAAGTCGCGACCAATGTCGGCGGCTTCAACTTCGGACTTGCCGACGGCGCCGACATGCTCGTCTTCACCGCGACCGGTAAGCCGGGAAGCAACCCTGACTCGCTCGAAGTCGCGCTACTCGCCGAGCTGGCCGGAGTCAGCAGCTTCACACAGGGAGAGCTCGATCGTGCCCGCGCGGCAGAGAGGTTCGCATTCGTCAACGGATTACAGACAACCGGCGGATTCGGTGGGCGTGCCGATCGTCTAGCCGAGGGTTGGACGTTCTTTCACGATCCGAACTACGTGAACACGGTGCTTGGTCAGTATGATCGCGTCACGCTCAACGATCTAAACGCGTTGGCGCATGAGCGGATTGTTCCCGCGAATCGCGTCGTCCTGATTTACGTTCCGCCGAAAAAGCCAGCTTCACCGACCGCGTCGAGGGTTCCATAATGCGAAGGGCAACTATCACGATAAAAATCGCTGCGCTGTCGCTTGCCGTCGGCTCGCTCGGCAGCGCGGGCGCGCAAACAGTCAACCCGCCGCCACCGGGACCGCTGCGGCCCTACGTGTTTCCGCGAATTGAGCAATTCCAGCTCGATAACGGGCTGAAGGTGATCCTCGTCGAGAAGCATACAGTGCCGGTGGTCGAAGGACGTCTCATTCTCGATGCCGGCGCGATGCGAGAGCCAGCTGCCAAGAATGGTGTCGCCTCGCTTACGGCGAGACTTCTTTCCGAAGGCACCACCGACATGAGTGGGGCCGAGATCGCGCGGCAGATGGATGCTCTTGGTGCGCAGTTCACGACGGCGGGCGGATTCAGCACCGCGTTCGAGGACATCGTTGCGATCAAGAACGTGTTTCCGCAGGCGATGTCGCTCGGCGCCAAGGCGGTAACCTCGCCGAGCTTCCCGCCGACTGAGTTCATTCGCGTGAAGAACCAGGCGCTGGCAGGATACCAACAGAGTCACGCGCGTGCTTCCGGACTAGCGGGCGATGCTTTCATTCGTGCTGCTTTCGATACCAGTGCGCCATTTTCACGGCCTCCGTCCGGAACGCTTACATCGATCGGCGGACTCACCCGTGACGACGTCGTTAACTGGCATCGAACGATGTTCGCGCCGTCGGCGGCGACGCTGCTAATCGTTGGCGACATCACGCCCGGGGAAGCGCGGTCGGTTGCGCAGCAGGCATTTGGCAGCTGGAAGGCCACTCGCGCGGCGATGGGTTCTGTTGCCAATCCCATTCGGCGGAGCACCGGAACGAGGGTCATTCTCGTCGATCGTCCCGGCTCGGTGCAGTCGTCTATCGTGATTGGACAACCCGGGTTCCAGGCGACCGATCCCGACTACATCACGATGCTCGCTCTCAATCATGTGCTTGGTGGAGCAGTGAGCTCGCGCCTTAACACCAACCTGCGCGAGAAGCACGGCTACACCTATGGGATCTTCAGCGGACTCGATCTGAGGCCAGGTGCCGGAACCTTTCAGCTGCAGTCGGAGGTTCGGACCAACGCAACGGATTCAGCGCTGGCAGAAGCCGTCGGTGAGTACCGCCGGATCGTGACCGAGCCAGTTCCAGGTCCTGAGCTTCAGGGTCTGGTGAACAATCTCGTATCGGGATTCCCGAATGCCGTGCAGAGCGTCCAGGGTTTGACCGGGCGGTTGCAGAATCTGATCGTCTGGGGACTGCCGATGGATTTCTATACGACGTACCGCGAGCGACTGGCGGCCGTGACACCGGAGGATGTGCATCGCGTCGCGACGACCAAGCTCACGCCGAACAACCTCGTGGTGGTAGTTGCCGGTGACCTGTCCAAGATCGAGGCGCCGATCCGGGCGCGGAATCTCGGAACCGTCGAGGTGTGGGATCCTAACGGCAACAAGCTTCGATAAAAGAGCCGGCTCGAAAGAGCCGGCTTTTCTTTTTTTGGGTTCAAGTAATTTCAGTTGCAATGAAAGCAATCGTGATTACCCGTCCGGGCGGCGCCGAGGTGCTCGAAGTGCAGGATCGGCCTAAACCGGAGCCCGGACTCGGTCAAATTCGCGTGCGTGTACGCGCGTCGGCGCTCAATCGGGCAGACATTCTGCAGCGGCAGGGAAACTATCCCGTTCCACCGGGCGTACCGGCCGACATCAGCGGGATGGAATACGCCGGAGAGGTTGATGCGCTTGGCCCATCCGCGACGAACTGGAGCACGGCCGACCGAGTGATGGGCATCGTCGGCGGCGGAGGGCACGCGGAATTTCTCTGCGTGCACGAACGTGAGGCGATTCGCGTTCCGAAAGAGATGCCGTGGGAAGAGGCCGCCGCGATTCCTGAAGCATTCCTAACTGCGTACGATGCGCTGTTCACCCGACTCGACTTGCGCAGCGGCGAGACGCTCCTCATTCACGCCGTCGCCAGCGGAGTTGGCACTGCGGGGCTGCAGCTCGCACACGCGGCAGGGGCGAGAGTGATCGGAACCTCGCGGTCAGCTGGAAAGCTCGAGCGCGCGGAGGGGCTCGGACTCGATGTCTCGATCGATGCATCGCGCGGCGACTGGGCCGAGCAGTTAGAAAGCGTGATTGGCAAAGACCGAGTGCACGCATTGATGGATCTGGTCGGCGGGATTTACCTCGAGGGCAATGTACGAGTGCTCGCTTTGCGGGGCCGCATGGTGGTGGTCGGGCTCACGGCCGGAGCAACGGCGCAACTCAACATGGGCGTGCTGCTGAGAAAGCGACTTACAATCGTCGGTACGGTGCTTCGAGCGCGTCCACTGGAGGAAAAAATTTCGTTGGCGCAGGCTTTCTCGGAGCGAGTGTTGCCGCTGTTCGAGGCCGGTCGACTACGCCCGGTAGTCGATCGGGTTTTCCAGTTTGCGGAAATTCGCGCCGCGCACCAGCTGATGGAGTCCAACAAGACGTTCGGCAAGATCGTGCTGCACTGGCGCTAAGTTGCTTTCCGAGCAATCGCGACGCTGGATCGAGCGCGCTTCCGGCGGACGCGTGACTTCAGTCGCTGTTTTGCCGGGGGCAACTTCCTCTCTTCTCCACGCTGTCGAAGTCGAGGTCAGCGGGCGCCGCCGCGCGCTGGTGCTTCGCCGATTCGTGAACGAAAAATGGGTCCGAGAGGAGCCCGATCTAGCCATCCGGGAGGGCACGACCATCCAACATGCGACCAGAGCTGGGCTGCCGGCGCCAGACCTGATCGCGATCGATGCGGATGGAACGCAATGCGGCGTGCCGGCGACGCTAGTCACGAAGCTGCCCGGCAGTGTCGTGCTCGAGCCAACGGACAAGACGCTGTGGCTCCGCGGCCTCGCCGAGTCCGCCGCGCAAATTCATCGGGTGGAGGCGAGCGGATTTCGCTGGAAGTACCGCCGCTACAACGATCGGCTGTCGCTTGCTGTCCCTCGCTGGTCGACACGGCCAGAGGCGTGGAAGAAAGTGATCGAAATCGTCGAGGGTCCGGCCCATTCCTACCGCGAATGTTTCGTGCATCGCGACTATCATCCCAGCAACGTCCTCTGGGAGAATGGATGCGTCAGTGGAGTTGTCGACTGGGTCAACGGCTGCCGAGGGCCGGCAGGAATCGATGTCGCCTGGTGCCGCCACAACCTCGCGAACCTCCACGGTCTATCGGTTGCGGACGATTTCCTGGCCGCGTATATCGCGGCGGCCGGTTCGGATTTCGAATACGATCCCTATTGGGACTTGATGTCGGTCGTCGAGCTGTTGCCGGGCCCACCATCGATGTACGAGGGTTGGCGCGCGGCGGGAATGGCTAATATCAGCAACGCAGTGATGCGTGAGCGCGTTGACAATTATGTCGCGAGCGTCGTGGACCGTCTCTAGGATTTTCCTTTGCGATTACGGCTCCGCCGATCCTGAATCAGTATCGTCACGATCATCCAGAGCCCGAGCACGCCGGCGATCACAAACCCGATCATGCCGAGCCGCCGCTGGTAAGCCATCAGGAGACCGCTCGCGACCAGCAGACCGCCAAGCACCAAGCCGGTGAAGATGCGATTGGCGACTTTCTCGAGGCCAAGCAAGAGGGATCCGAGTTGCGGAGCCTCGACGCGAACAGCGAAGTCATTCGCGACAAGCTTTTGGGTAATCACGTCGATGCGATGCGGGAGCGCACGAATCAGGTCGGAGGTTTCCGCCGCGATCTGGAATAGACGGCGTGGCGACATCTCGCGCTGCGCCTTCTTGTTCGCGATTTCGGCGGTGTACTCACGGATCGAGCGGCTCGGATTGAAATTCGGGTCGAGTGCCCGCGTCACCGCGTCGAGGTTGAACAGCGCTTTCGCGAGCAGCGTCAGCTCCGCGGGAAGCTTGAGGCCTTCGCGGAAAGCGATACTGATCATCTCGTACAGGACGACACCGGCCGGCGTTTCCTCGACGGTCTGATTGGTATTCTTCGCAATAAGTGCTGACACGTCGCGAATGTACTCGGCGCGATTGAATTCTTCTGGCGCTTCGCCGATCTCGATCAATGTTTGCGCCGCGGCGTCGCCATTGTTCTCCGCCATCGCCAGAAGAAGTCGCACGACGTGATCGCGCATCGTACCGGTGAGATGCGCAGTCATTCCAAAGTCTATGAGCGCGAGCTTCGGGTCGTCGCGCGGCGCTGCGGCGACCGCGGCGGCCTTGGCGTCGTTCTCGGATTGCACGAGAGCAGTGGCCCCGGGCCGCACCGCCTGCCGCCGGTCATCCTCCACCGATTCGGCGGGCGTGCGCGGATTGTCTCGACCGGGTAGAACTACGAACACGTTGCCCGGATGCGGATCGGCGTGGAAGTGTCCGCTGTCGGTGATCTGCTGCAGGTACGCGTGCGCGAACTCGTCGGCGAGGGCAGAGAAGTCGTACTCGATCCGGCTCACCGGCGGGATCGCATCGATCTTGACCCCATTGATACGCTCGGTAGTGAGAACTTTGTGCGTGGTGTAAGCGTCGATCACGCGCGGGATCAGGATGTGCGGAAACGTCGCGAGCGCCCGCCGAAAGGCAGTGGCATTGCGCGCCTCGGTGCGGTAATCGAGCTCGTCAACGAGCGCACGCTCGACTTGCTGCACGACCCCAATCAGATCGACGCGCGAGCCCGCGGAAGTGTGCTCCGTGAGGAACGTCGCGAGCTCTCTGAAGAACTCGATGTCTTCATTGAGCTGCTCCCGCAAATTCGGACGCTGCACCTTGACGACGACGCTCCGCCCATCGCGCAGCTCGGCGGCGTGCACCTGACCAAGACTCGCGCTTCCCAGTGGCTTGGGCTCGAGGCTGGCGAACAGCTTGCTGATGCGTGCGTGGAGCTCCGTCTCGATGCTCTGCTCGACATCGTCGAACGACATTTCAGGCACGTGGTCCTGCAGGTGCTCGAGCTCGTCGATGTAGGGCTTCGGAAGGAGGTCGGGACGTGTCGACAACACCTGACCCAGCTTGATGTAAGCGGGTCCGAGCTCGACCAATCGCTCGCGGAACGCCTTGGCTTTGACGGTGGAATTACCATCGTCGCGGCCCTCCTCGGCTAAATCGGCGCCCTCCAGACTGAGCAGGCCCTGCCGGTTGGCGAAGTCGCGCAGTCCGTAATTGGTAAAGAGCCGAATGGTCGCGACAAGGCGTGAAAGATGCTTTGGCGATAGAATCATGCGCTCAGCAAGGGGGCAGAAAGTATGCCCGCATCAGTTCCCGATAATCCGGCTTTCCGGTCGGCGCTGGAGCAGTCGATATTTATTCATGACAAAGAAAGGAAAAGATCGCGCGGCTGCCGCTGCCTCGGGCCGAGTGGCGGTTACGCGCGTCCCGAAGCCGTGGGGGCACGAAACGATCTGGGCGCAATCCGACAAGTACGTCGGCAAAATCCTGCACATCAACGCCGGTCATGAGCTGTCCGTGCAATACCATAACAGGAAGGACGAGACCGTCTACCTGCTGTCCGGAAAGATCATCTACCGCGTTCAGAAAAATGGAGCGGACACGCTTGCCGACGTGCAACTCAAGGTTGGCGAATCATTCCGAATCATTCCGGGAACCATTCATCAGATGGTCGCGCTGACCGATTGCGATGTGCTCGAAGTGTCGACTCCCGAAGTCGACGACATCGTACGACTGAGCGACAAATACGGACGCGAGGGAACGACAGCCCCATGAAAGTCATCATTCCACTGGCAGGCAAGGGCACGCGGCTACGCCCGCATACGCACATCACCCCCAAGCCAATGCTGAAGGTCGCGGGGAAGCCGGTGATGTCGTACGTCCTCGACGAGTTGAAAAAACTCGGCAACGTCGAGCAGATCATCTACATCACTGGTCATCTGAAGGAGAAGGTCGAGGAGTACGCGCGCGCGGAGATGGATGTGCCGGCGGTGTTCATCGAGCAGAAGATTCAGGACGGCACTGCCGGCGCCATTGCGCTCGCACGAGACTACGTCGACCAGCCCGTGCTCATCATTTTCGTGGACACGATATTCGACGCCGACCTGAGCAAGGTGAAAAGCGTCGACGCCGATGGAATCATCTGGGTGAAGGAGGTCGAGGACTACCAGCGATTCGGCGTCGTCGTCACCGACAAGGATGGCAACATGACGAAGATCGTCGAGAAGCCGAAGACGCCGATCTCGAAGCGAGCGAACATTGGCCTTTACTACATCCGGAACTGGAAGCTCTTGTTCGAGGGCATAGACTGGGTACTCAAACAGCCCAAGAATCAGGGCGAGTATTTTCTGACCGACGCGTTCCAGTACATGATCGAGAAGGGGGCGAAGATCAAAGTGATCGACGTCCAGGGGTGGTACGACGCCGGCAAGATCGAGACGATGCTCGAAACGAACGAGGCGATGCTCAAGCGCGGGCGCGCACGGCGCCCCAAAAATACCGGCGACTCGACGATCGTCGATCCGGTCTACATCGAAGACAACGTCACGCTCAGGAAATCGAAGATCGGGCCCAACGTTTCGATCGGCGCCGGCTCGGTGGTCGATGGCGCCGAGATCAGTAATTCGATTGTCGGGTCAAACGCGAAGATCACGAAATCGGTTCTCAGGAATTCGCTCGTTGGAGACGACACCGTTGTAACAGGCGTGAAGGGCGAAGTCACCGTCGGCGATCATTCCGAGGTGCGCGCATCGTAGACGCGTCCGCGAAGTCGGCCGCTACCCCGACAATCAACCCACTACGAAAGCTCGGACGCAACATCATCGGTCTGGGCGCGGTGAGCTTCTTCACCGACGTCTCGACGGAGATGATCTATCCACTGTTGCCGATCTTTCTCGCCGGAGTGCTAGGCGCCAACGCCAGCTTCATCGGTGCGATCGAAGGCGCGGCTGAGACCACCGCGTCGCTGCTCAAGCTTCTGAGCGGGTGGTGGTCGGACAAGATCAATACCAGGAAGCCGCTGGTGGTCGCCGGTTACTTGATCGCGTCGATCGTTCGCCCATTTACGGCACTGACGCGCAGCGCTGGCCAGGTGCTGGCGATTCGCGTCACGGATCGGGTCGGCAAAGGCATTCGCACCTCGCCGCGCGATGCCTTGCTCGCAGACTCAGCACCTCCCGAGGCGAGGGGGCTTGCTTATGGCTTTCATGCTGCCGCCGACAACGCCGGCGCGGTGCTCGGACCGCTCGTCGCATTCCTGCTGCTCAGGCTGAACGGCGTCGGAGTGCTCGACACGAGCAGGCACCTTGTCGCGAACGACGAGCACGCCATCAGAAATGTCTTCTGGCTCTCCGCGATTCCGGCGGCGATCGCGATGTTGGTGCTGGTAGTCGTCGTCCGCGACGTGCCCCGTCATAGCGGACAGTCGAGCAAGCCCACGGAGGTGCCGACCCACGCGGGTTTGAGTGGACGGTTCTGGGCGTATCTTGTCGTCGTTCTGCTTTTCACGCTTGGCAATTCCACCGATGCGTTTCTGTTGCTGCGCGCGAATCAGCTCGGCGTGCCGGTGGCCATGGCTCCGATTCTGTGGGCCGTGCTCAACTTCGTGAAAGCGGCGACCGGAACGTATGGTGGCCAGCTGTCCGACAGGTTGGGCCGCAAGCCGCTGATCGTTGGCGGATGGCTTCTATACGCCGCCGTCTATTTCGCATTCGGCCGGGCGGTGGCGGCGTGGCAAGCGTGGGCGCTCTTCGCCGTGTACGGCATTTTCTACGGCATGACCGAGGGCACCGAGAAGGCGCTCGTCGCCGATATAGTACCGACAGCCCGGCGCGGGTCAGCGTTCGGCTGGTACAATCTCGCGATCGGGCTCGGCGCACTGCCCGCTTCGCTCATTTTTGGCGCCATTTGGGATAGGTCGGGCGCGCCGAGCGCGTTCGTGTTCGGCGCGACGATGGCGTTGATCGCCGCGGTGATGATGTCGTTCGTCGCGCCAAGGTCGAAGCTTCGCGAGGCGAAGTGATCTCGTAAGCGGTTCGCGGATTATGACTGCTCCTCATCGTGCGAGTAGAGTGCGGCTTCACCAACCGCACCACTCGCCGAGGAGGTTTTATGAGACGCACACATGGCGAAGGAGTTCTTGTTATAGCATTGGTCGCGGCGTTCACCGGGTGCGCTGATCCCGTGAGCCGCGTCGTGGCGCCACTCCCGTCGAGTGCGATCGCAGCCGATCCCACATCACCGCAGCCGAGCGAAGAGCGGATCGCGCTGACCAAAATCGCGCGACTGGTGGCTCTGTCGATGGACAACGAGCCCGCCCGCCAGCATCT
>DASWDV010000201.1:0-4434 GCA_036395075.1 Gemmatimonadaceae bacterium
GGTGGAAGCCTCACATGCTAAGCGAAAGCCGTCGACGCCATCATCTGCGCCAGCTGCGAAAGCCATCCGGCCGGAGCCATCCCATTCGGTTCCGGTTCGACACGCGTCGGCGCCGATCGCGCACCCCGCCAAGGCAGCGGCCAAACACACCGCCGCGAAGAAGCCGGCAACAAAAAAACCGACCATGAAGCCGGCTGCGAAGAAGCATCCCGTCAAGTCCACAGCGAAGTCCAAGGCGAAGGCGTCGGGCAAGTCCGCGAAAAGAAGGTAAGCCGTGGCTATTCCGCGTGGCGACGCAGTCGCGCTCGCCCGCGCCCTGATACAAATCGATTCCAGAAATCCCACCCTCGCTCCGGATTCGCCTGGCGAGGGTGATTGCGCTCGCGCTCTTGCGTCGGTCCTGACTGATTGGGGATTCTCCGTCGAGCTCCTGGACGGCGCGCCTGGACGTCCAAATCTCGTTGCTCGCATCGGGGCTCGCGGTGCGCCGGCGCTGATGCTCAATGGTCACCTCGACGTGGTTGGCATCGAGGGAATGGTGCACGACCCGTTCGACGCCGTCGTACGTGAGAATCGGATCTACGGTCGTGGCGCTGCGGACATGAAGGGCGGGCTCGCGTCAATGTGCGCTGCCGCGATGAAAGGCGCGCGCCCCGGCTCGAGTCGACAGATCGTGATCACCGCCGTCGTGGACGAGGAATATGAGAGCCTTGGAATGCGCGCGCTGCTCGCCGCTGGAGTTCAGGCCGAGGCCGCTATCATCGCCGAGCCTACACGACTTGCAATTTGCCCCGCCCATCGCGGCTTCGCCTGGATTGATGTCACCCTCAAAGGCAGAGCGGCGCATGGGAGTCGTTATGACATCGGGGTCGACGCAATCACGCACGCCGGTCTCCTGTTGGCCGAGCTGGATCGTGTGGAACAGCGGCGCGAGTCTGGGCCGTTCCATCCTTTGCTCGGTCGCGGCTCACTCCATGCCTCGAAGATTCAGGGAGGAGTCGGAATGTCTACCTATCCTGAGCGATGCAACCTTTCAGTCGAGCGACGCACGCTTCCCGGGGAGTCTGCGTCGACGGCAGTCGACGAGATCATGCAGGCTTGCGGCGCGGTGCGCGCGCGACACCCTCAATTCGACGCGCGAGTTACATTGAGTACCGCACAGCTACCGAGTGACGTGCCGCTCGATTCGCCGATCGTAAGAAGGGTTCGAGGTGCTCTCGAACAGGAGGCGGTGCCGATCAGGATCGAGGGATTTTCGGCGTGGACCGACGCGGCGCTCCTCAATGAGGCGGGAATTCCGACGATCTGCTTTGGTCCGGGCGACATCGCCCTCGCGCACGCTGCCGAAGAGTTCGTGCCGGTTGAAGAGATCGAGATCGCCACCCGAGTGCTGACACGTGTCGTGCGCGAATGGTGTGATGGGACGTCTTCGGTTGATAGAGGAGGCCGCTGAGTGTCCGAATTGAATCACAAGCAATACGATATTCTTGAGCGGGCCATTCTGGCCGGAGATCGGATCGCGGCGTACCGGCGCGGCACCGAATACGTGGTCGTACCTACCCGATTACGAATGATCAGCGGACGCGAAGCCGTTGAAGCCACGCATCCCACGACCGGCGACCGAATAACTCTGTATCTCGACGAGATGGACGGATTAGAGGTGGTGCGATGAGCCGCGCCAAAGCCAAAAGCGGTGACATCGTAGCTATTTACGCCGACGAATCGTGCCTCGGCAACGGGCGCGATGGGGAGAATCCAGGGGGAGCGGGCGGGTTGATCGAGTGGCTCCATCCCAAATCCAACGTCGTCACGCGCTGCGACTACTGGATCTCGGAGCGTGCGACCACGAACAACCGCATGGCACTTCGATCGGTGATCGAAGCTTTTCGCGAGATATCCCGCCGTGGCAACTCCTACCGCGTCCTGTTCACCAGTGACTCGAAATACATCGTCGAGGGAATGACGTCGTGGGTCGGGGGCTGGATCGCGCGCGGCTGGAGGCGAAAGACTGGACAGATCGAAAATCTCGAGCTGTGGAAAGAAGCGGTGGCCGCGGCCGCACCGCACGAAGTTCAGTGGCGCTGGGTGCGTGGACACAACGGGCAGCCGCAGAACGAGTACGCGAATTTTCTCGCCACACGCGCGGCAGCGGAACAATCGATTTCTGGAGGTTTAAGGCAATCTGAGTTCGACAGCTGGATGGCGAAGCAGAAGTCGGGTACCGTCCGCGCGAACGACACCGCTCCGCTTCCCGACCTTCAATCATTCCAGCCGACCAGGCGAGCATGGACGATCTAGACCGACTCTTTCAGAGACTGGTTCACAACATCAGGAACGGCCACGCCGAGTATCTGACGGTGCCCTTTACGGTGCAGGAGCTTTACGATACGCTCGTTCCCTATCGCCACTACCGTCGGGACCTCGGCATCGACACCAACCAGGATTATGAGGCAGCGGTCAGTCGGCTGCTCTCGGGTGAGAAGGGTTATATACGGGCCGACCAGGCGATGCAGGAGCGATTGAAGAAGGAGATGGCATCGCCGCACGCCGACCTCGGTGCTTTTCGTGATTACGCTGATGCTCGAATCTCGCTCGCGCCCGACGCACTCCAAAAACTCGGCGTCGCGATTCCTTCGCAGAACGCTGGCGGCTACGCGGTTGGTGGCGCCAATGGCGGCAATGGCAACGGCGGCGCCGCCGGCCAGGCAACCACTTCGTTCACCGGGCCGGGCCTGGCGACGATGGAGCCGAACGAGGGATGCAGGTTCTGCGGCGGCGTATTGCCGGAAGGACGCGCAGTGACATACTGCCCGCATTGCGGACAGAACCTCGCGGCAAAGCATTGCGCTGGATGCGGGGCTGAGCTCGATCCTGTCTGGAAGTTCTGCATCAACTGCGGGAAGAAGGCGTAGCTACCTTTAGAGCAATGCCCCTTTCCTCAGACACTCCGGGCGTCGTCTTCCTCTCCGCCGTCCGAACCCCATTCGGCACTTTTGGCGGAAAGCTGAAGTCTATTTCACCAGTCGACCTCGCCGTCCACGTCTCCAAGAACGCGATCGACCGAGCTGGAATCGCGGCAGCAGACATCGATCAGACAATCTTCGGAAACGTCCTCTACACGACGAGCGACTCCATCTACTTCGCGCGTCACGTTGCTTTGAAATCCGGATGTCGGCAGGAAACTTCAGCACTCACGCTCAATAGACTTTGCGGCTCCGGATTCCAGGCAGTCGTGAGCGGCGCGCAGGAAATAATCTTTGGTGACGCGCAGGTCTGCCTCGTCGGCGGCGCCGAGTCGATGTCGCAGGCTCCGCACGTCACGCGTGGGCTCAGATGGGGAACTCCGCTCGGGAAGGCGCCAGTAATGGAAGACGTCCTGTGGGAGGGGCTCACCGATTCGTACGTCGGACTCGGAATGGCGGAGACCGCCGAGAATCTGGCCGAGCAGTACAAGTTGGATCGCGGATGCGTCGATGAGTTCGCACTGAGGTCGCAGCAGCTGTCGAAGGCCGCATGGGACGAGGGGGTGTTCAAGGACGAAGTTGTTCCGGTGCCGGTTCTGAACCCGAAGACGGGAAAGCCGGAAGACCTCGCGACGGACGAGCACATGCGACCCGACACGACGTCGGAAAAGCTTGCCGCGTTAAAACCTGTTTTCCGGAAGGGCGGCGTAGTGACGGCTGGAAATGCTTCCGGGATCGGCGATGGCGCCGCCGCGATGGTGATCGCGAGCGAGAAGTTTGCGCGCGAGCGCAAGCTGGCCCCGCTTGGTCGCCTGGTGTCGTGGGGAGTCGTCGGCGTAGATCCCTCGGTGATGGGAATCGGACCGGTTCCCGCATCGAAGGCCGCGCTGGCGAAGGCGGGCTTGTCGATGAATGACATGGACCTTATCGAAGTAAACGAAGCATTCGCCGCCCAGACCTGCGCGGTCGAGCGCGAGCTTTCGCTTCCGCGCGAGCGACTCAACGTGCATGGGGGCGCAATCGCGCTGAGCCATCCGCTCGCCGCGTCCGGAGCAAGGATCACGGCCCATCTACTGCATGCGTTACGGGCGCAGGGCAAACGTTACGGGCTGGGAACCGCCTGCATCGGCGGGGGTCAGGGAATCGCGGTCGTAGTCGAATCCATTCAATAGACTGCGCTCGTGTCCGAGCGATCGAGGAAATCATGAGGCGAATTGTCAGGGTATTCGTGACAGCTTCCGTCGGGGCGCTCACTACGGCGTGCGCGTCAGTTGGTGGAGGGGGCGGAGGCACAGTGACGAACGGCGGTGCCGCTCCGACAACCAATCAGGCCACCGGACGTCCCGACGTCATCTGGCCAATCAAGACCCGCGAGCACGTCGATCTCTGGCTGCACGGCTTCGCGCTGCTTCAAGAGGACACCACCTTCGTTCCGTTCTTCAAACGTGGCTACAGCACGGACCTGATCGTT
>DASWDV010000202.1:0-2080 GCA_036395075.1 Gemmatimonadaceae bacterium
CGAGGTGAGAGTGTATGGCTCGCGTGGTTTCTGATCTCGACGCTCCGGAAGCTCGCGACTCACGCTGATCGGCGCGGTGACGCGCAAGTGCGTGACGAGATGCTGGCGAAGGCCGACGAGTACGCGGAGTCGGTCGAGCGATCGGCGTGGGATGGTGAATGGTATCGTCGCGCGTACTTCGACGATGGCTCGCCGCTTGGATCGCGCACGAGCGACGAATGCAAGATCGATTCGGTGGCGCAGAGCTGGAGCGTCATCTCGGGAGCGGGGCGACCTGATCGAACAAGGATCGCAATGCAGTCGCTCAACAAGTATCTCGTACGTGACGATGCGCGGCTGATCATGCTGCTCACGCCGCCGTTCGACAAAACGACGCACGACCCCGGCTACATCCAGGGATATCTGCCCGGCGTGCGTGAGAACGGTGCACAGTACACGCATGCAGCACTCTGGGTAGTGCTGGCGACGGCGCTACAGGGGGACGGGAATCGAGCACTGGAGCTTTTTCAGATGCTAAACCCGATCACGCACGCAGATAGCGCGGAGGGCGTCGATGTCTACAAGGTCGAGCCCTATGTCGTCGCCGCTGACGTCTACACAGCGAAAGGCAACCTCGGACGTGGCGGCTGGACGTGGTATACCGGCTCGGCGAGCTGGATGTACCGCACCGCGCTGGAGGCGATCCTCGGTTTCCAGCAACGCGGAGAAGAGCTGTTCATCAAGCCATGCATTCCCGAAAGCTGGAAAGAGTTCACGATCGAGTATCGATTCAAATCGTCGACTTACACCATTACCGTCGAAAATTCAGACGGAATGCAGTGCGGCGCGGTGGAGCTAACGGTCGATGGCAGATCGGTGGAAAAGGCGATCACTCTGATCGATGACGGAAAACAGCACCGTGTTACCGCTTCGCTGCGTCCTTCTCCTTCGACCGTTCAGGAAAAGCAGGAGAAAGCCCGACTATAGCAGGGCCATTGACGACATTCCCGTAAGGATCGAAGCGCGACCCGTGGCAGGGGCAATCCCACGTTTTCTCGGTGTCGTTCCAGTGAACAATACAATAGAGGTGGGTGCAAACCGCGGAATGCTGGTGGACGTTTCCGCGCTCGTCACGGTAGGCCGCGATTTTCCCTCTGCCACGCCCGATGACCGCGCCTTCACCGGGCTTGATGCCTTCGATATCGTCGACGTCGCCAGTCGTGAACCAATCCTTGTACTGCTCGGCGACGTTGACGTTTTCCTTCATGTACTCGGGAGTCGAGCGGAGCTTGACGCGCCCGGGATCGTAGAGCCGGGCCCACTGGTGCTTGCGACCTTGCACCAGCTCGTTGAGGATGATGCCGGCGATGGTGCCATGCGTCATTCCATTTCCTGAGTCGCCGGTGGCGACCCAGATGTGCTGGTCGCCGCCCGGATTTTTTCCGATGTAGGCCATGTAGTCAACCGGCTCCATGACCTGGCCGGACCAGCGATACTCGACGCGCTCGAGCATTGGGAATCGCTCGCGCGTCCATTGCTCGAGGCACACGAACCGTTCCGCGGTGTCCTCAGCCTGGCCTGTCTTGTGGTCTTCACCGCCGACGATGAGCATCTCGTAGTCCAGCTCGCGGCCCGACTTGTCCTCGGCGCTCTGGAGCCGGATGTAGTGGTATGGGTCGGGAGTATCCCAGTAGAGACCGCGCGGAATGGAGCCTTTCGGAACTCGCCCGGCGATGACGTAGGTGCGATAGGCAGCCTGCTTGCTGTGGATGATGAGCCAATCGTTCACGGGCGTGTTCGTGCAAACGACGATGTTGTCGGCGCTGATGACGTGACCGTCGCTGGTGGTTACTCGCCCCGGCTCGCCGTCCTCGATTTTCTCAGCGTGCACTCCCGTGTAGATCTTGCCTCCATCGCGAAGCACGGCGCGAGCGAGACCCTTGAGGTATTTCAGGGGATGGAAAGTGGCCTGTCGGGGGAAGAGCAGCGCGGGCCCGCTGTCCCAGAAGCTGAAGGGGATGCGATCAACGAGCTGGGTATCATTGATTCCGGCGCGGTGGGTTGCTGCGAGCTCCCGCTCGAGATCCTTGCGCGTGCTGGT
>DASWDV010000203.1:0-3211 GCA_036395075.1 Gemmatimonadaceae bacterium
TCCGGCTCGAAGAGGTAGATCGCGGCCGCCTGCTGCCGCGCGTCGAGCTGGAATGAGTTCCACGTCGGCGAGAGCGGGACGACCCCGATGGGGCGAAACAACCGGCCGCGGCTCGTGATGTTCAACTCTTCCGGATTGAATCGTGCCTGCGCTACCACGCCGAGAAACGTTACCATCACCAGCGTGGGATGCTGCGAAGATCCGCGGGCGGCAGCATCCGCGAGATCTGCGGCCCGGCTTTGCACGAGCTGGGTGAGGGAGCGATAGGTGTCGGGGGCGAGCAGCCGGATGACCTGTTCGTCGAGCGGCAGGACCTGGACCTCGATCGTGCCGGTGGCCAGACGTACGGCGATATCGTCGCGGCGGAGTGTGCCGTAACCGCGGGGGATGGTGTCCTGAGCGGCGAGAGAAAGTTGGAATGCTGGAATGATGGAAAGTAGAATCACGACTCTTCCGATATTCCAACGCTCGATCATTCCATCTTTCCAACATTCCATCATTCCGGCGTTCCTCGTATCAGTCCCGCAATTGCTTCTTTCAAGTCGTCGATCCCCTCGCCCGTCGTTGCACTGGTGACCACAACCTGATCGTCCGACAGTCCCAGCTCTTCGCGCAGCTCGCGCTCTCGTGTACCGCGTTTACCGGAGGAAAGCTTGTCGCCTTTCGTGAGCGCGGCGAGCACCTGCTTTTCTTCCTCCGCAAGGGCATCCTGCATCGTTTGATCGTCCGTGGACAGCGGATGACGAATGTCGAGCAGCCAGACGACACCGCGCAACCGCTCGCGTCGCAAGGCATGTTTCACCAATCCCCGGAACGCCGCGCGCTGTGCTTTGCCCGCGCGCGCGTATCCATACCCGGGCAAGTCGAGGAAGTAGAGCGGGGTTAGGTCGGGGTTGGGGACTGGGGCCTGCCGGCCTCCGAGTCCCGGAATCAGGAACACATTCAGTGTCCGAGTCTTCCCCGGGGTGCCTGAGATTTTCGCAATCCGTCGCCCGACGAGCGCATTGAGCAGGGAAGATTTCCCGACATTGGAGCGGCCGACAAACGCGACTTCGGGAAGTGGAGGGTCGAGCAGCACATCAGCGCGTGGAAACGAGCCGATGAAGCGAGGGTCGGTCAGGCTTCTTTCTTCTGGCGGGGGCGCTCGGTGACGAGCAGCGGCGCGCGGCCGGACGTGACGCATTCCGCGGTGATCGCCACTTCGCGGACGTCATCGCGGCTCGGCAGCTCGAACATGATATCGGTCATCATCTCTTCGAGGATGGCGCGCAGCCCTCTCGCGCCGGTGCCGCGCTTCATCGCCTTCGCCGCAATCGCCTTGAGCGCGTCCTTCTCGAGCGTCAGGCGCACATCCTCGAGGTCGAACAGCTTCTGGTACTGCTTGGCGAGCGCGTTCTTCGGCTCGGTGAGGATCTTGACCAACGCCTCCTCGTCGAGCGCGTCGAGCGGCACGGTCACGGGTAAGCGACCCACCAGCTCGGGTATGAGCCCGTAGCGCAGCAAGTCGTCCGGCTCGACGTCTTGGAACGGATTCTTCTTCAGTTTCTCGGCGACGCCTTCAGCCACCTCTTCCTTCGTAAAGCCGATCTGGCGACGGCCCGTGCGGGACTCGATGATCTTCTCGAGCCCGTCGAATGCACCGCCGCAAATGAAGAGGATGTCCTTGGTGTTGACCTGGATGTATTCCTGCTGCGGGTGTTTGCGGCCGCCCTGTGGCGGCACGCTCGCGACCGTGCCTTCCAGAATCTTGAGCAACGCCTGCTGCACACCTTCGCCCGAGACGTCGCGCGTGATGCTGGGGTTCTCGGACTTGCGCGCGATCTTGTCGATCTCGTCGATATAGACGATGCCCCGCTCGGCCTCGGAAACGTTGAAATCGGCGGCTTGCAGCAGGCGCACCAGAATGTTCTCTACGTCCTCACCGACGTAGCCGGCTTCGGTGAGCGTGGTGGCGTCGGCAATCGTGAACGGCACGTCGAGAATTCGGGCCAACGTCTGGGCCAGGAGGGTCTTGCCGACCCCCGTCGGGCCGATCAGGAGGATGTTGCTCTTGTCGAGCTCCACCTCGTTATCACGACCCGAGTGGGAGTTGATCCGCTTGTAATGATTGTAGACGGCGACGGCGAGAGTCTTCTTGGCCCGGTCCTGCCCGATCACGTATTGGTCCAGCACATCCTTGATTTCCGCGGGCGTGGGGACCTGCGTGATGGCTTCGGCGACTTCGCGCTCTTCGTCCTCCGCCAGGATCTCATTACAGAGCGCGATGCACTCATTGCAAATGTAGACCGATGGTCCGGAAATGAATTTCCGGACGGAATCCTTGGATTTGCCGCAAAACGAGCAGCGGAGATGCTTGTCGTGAGACATCGTATCCTAGTATGGGAAGGCGCTTCTAGGGGCGCAAGGGATCACTTCTTTGCCTTCCCGTCTTCCTTGATTTCCTCGAAGTTCGAGATCACGTGATCGATAAGGCCGTACTCCTTGGCCTCTTCGGCGGACATGAAGCGGTCGCGGTCCATGTCCTTTTCGATCGATTCGACGGTTTTGCCGGTATGCTTGGCATACAGCTCGTTCAGCTTGCGCCGGAGGAACAGGATCTCCCGCGCCTGGATCTCGATGTCCGAGGCGGTGCCCTGCGTGCCGCCTGACGGCTGGTGCATCATGATGCGCGCGTGGGGTAACGCTGACCGCTTGCCTTTGCGGCCGGCTGTGAGCAGGAACGAGCCCATCGAGGCGGCCATGCCCATGCAGATCGTGTTCACCGGGGCACGCAGGAACTGCATCGTGTCGTAAATCGCCATGCCGGAGGAGACGAGACCACCTGGGGAGTTCACGTACAGGTAGATATCTCGTTCCGGGTTGTCGGCATCCAGGAACAGCAGCTGCGCGATGATGATGTTGGCGACATCGTCGGTGATGGACGTGCCGAGGAACACGATGCGGTCCATCAGCAGGCGGCTGAAGATGTCGTAGGTGCGCTCGCCACGGCTCGAGCGCTCGATGATGTACGGGGGATAGATGTGGCTTTCGCTCTTCGTCACGCTTGCTCCACGGTGGACTGCGACAGGAGATAGGCGAACACCTTCTCCTCGGTGATGCTCCGCGCGACATCACGGAGCCGCTTGGCCTTTTCCAGCGACGCATACAACTGCGCCGCGGGCATGCTGCGCCGCTCGGCGAGCTGCTGAATCCGCTCATCCAGCTCGGCTTC
>DASWDV010000204.1:0-14908 GCA_036395075.1 Gemmatimonadaceae bacterium
GCGATTGAGCGATCCGACATCTGCATTCTCGTTCTGGACGCCGTCGAAGGATTGCACAACCAGGACCTCAAGATTGCGGCGCTAGCGTGGGAGAGTGGACGGGGGTTGATCATCGTCGTCAACAAGTGGGACCTCAAGGAAAAAGAGAACAACACCGCCGCCACGTTCGAGAAAGAGGCGGGAGAGAAAGCACCGTTCCTCAAGTTCGTGCCATTCGTGTTCACATCGGCCATCAGCGGGCAGCGCGTGACGAAGATTCTGGAGCTTCTACTGGAGGTGGATGCCGAGCGCCACAAGCGGATAAGCACATCACAAGTGAACACGACGCTCGGGGAAATCGTGGGCAGACGACAGCCCCCTCAGGCCGCTGGTCGCGAGATCAAGTTGAACTATGCGACCCAGGTTGAGACGGCACCGCCGGTCATCGCCGTTTTCGGCAACAATCCGGAGCTGGTGCAGGAGCATTACGTTCGATATCTGCACAACGGCTTCCGCGAGGCGTGGGGATTTCGCGGCAATCCGCTCCGCATCATAATGCGCCGCAAGTCCGCGTAAATGGCGCCGGTCGTCGGCGTTATCATTTCCTATCTTGCTGGCTCCGTACCTTCGGCCTACATCGCCGGAAGATTGCGTGGCGTCGACCTGCGCAAACACGGGTCAGGAAATCTCGGTGCCACGAACGTCGTGCGCGTTCTCGGCACAAAAATCGGTGCAGTCGTTTTCATCGCTGATTTTCTGAAGGGCTTTCTGCCGGTGTACTTTCTACCGCTGTACACGGTGACGACGAGGCCGGATCTGTGGGCTCTCGCGTACGGCGTGGCAGCGATTCTCGGCCACGTCAAGCCCATTTTTCTCCTCGGCAAAGGCGGCGGGAAAGGCGTCGCGACCGCGGGCGGGGTTTTCATGGCGCTCGCGGTTGTCCCGGTCCTGATAACGCAAGTCGTTTGGGTCATAGTATTTTATTTCACCCGTTACGTGAGCCTGGCGTCGCTACTCAGCGCCGCCGTATTGCCGATCGCGATTCTGGCGCTGTACCGAGATCCGCGCTCGCTGGTGTTCATCGCCAGCGTGATCATCGCGTCATTCGTGTTCTGGACGCACCGCGCCAATATCGGACGGCTCCGTCGCGGGGAAGAGCACCGCTTCGTGAAAAAGGAAAGCGCGCACTGATGCGGTGCGCCGTCGTTGGGGCAGGAGCGTGGGGGACGGCGCTCGCGGATCTCCTCGCGCGAAACGGCCACGACGTCAGGCTGTGGGCGTACGAGCCTGACGTCGTACAATCGATCAACGACAAGCACGAGAACGTGAGATTTCTCCGCGGTCACGCGCTCACGCCGACAGTAGAAGCTGTCGGCGAAATCGCTCGCGCAGTCGAAGACGCGGAGCTCGTCACGATCGCGACGCCCTCCCACGTTACGCGCCCGATAGTAAAGTCAGCGGCTCCAGCTCTGGCGCGCTCTGCGTTGCTGGTCGTCGCGACAAAGGGAATCGAGCGTGGCACGTTCTGTCTGATGACCGAGATCGTCGAGCAGGAGGTTAGCGGCGCGACCGTGGTCGCACTCTCAGGCCCGAGCTTCGCCAGCGAGGTCGTGAGCCGGCAGCCGACCGCCGTCGTCGTCGCGTCGGCGGCGGACACCGCGGCAGAACGTGCCCAACAAGCGTTCAGCTCACCGTACTTTCGAGCGTACACCCACAGCGACGTCATTGGTGTCGAGCTAGGTGGGGCGCTCAAGAACGTGATGGCCGTTGCTACCGGGATTGCCGAAGGCCTCGGTCTCGGGTTCAACGCGAGAGCCGCGCTCGTGACTCGTGGTCTGGCCGAGATGACGAGGCTCGGCGTAGCGCTCGGCGCGCAGCAGAACACCTTTGCAGGTTTGGCGGGCCTCGGTGACCTGGTGCTGACGTGCACCGGATCTTTGAGTCGCAACAGAGCAGTCGGGGTGGAAGTGGGGAAGGGTAGGACATTGGATGAAGTTCTGCGCGACAAGGAGACAGTCGCCGAAGGCGTCGTCACCGCGCAAAGCGCGCGCGAGCTGGCCGTGCGCGAAGGGGTGGAGATGCCAATCGTTGATGCCGTTAATCGTGTACTCTTCGAGGGCCAGTCGGCCCGCAACGCGATCGGATCCCTCATGACGAGGGAGCTCCGAGCAGAGGTAGATCGATGAAAGCGAAGGAACCGGTGCAAGAGTTTTTCTCGATCGGCGACGTGTGCACGCTAACCGATTTGAAGCCGCACGTGCTGCGTTACTGGGAAAGCCAGTTCAAGTTTCTGCATCCCGCGAAGAATCGATCCGGCAATCGGGTTTACCAGCGGCGGGAGATCGAGCTGATCATGCTTGTGAAGCAGCTTCTCTACACGGAGAAATACACGATCGACGGCGCGCGCCAGAAAATCGACGAGTACAGGAAGAGCGGCGAGCTTCGAACTGTCGCCCGGGCGGCACTGGATTCGCAGGCCGTCGAATCGATGGAGAGCGATCTGCGGTCCATCCTGTCGATACTCGACGGACAGATCGAAGAAAAGGGACCTGAGACTTGATCGAGCCGCTCGTTGTCATCGTTCCGGCGTACAACGCCGAGCCGACCCTTGCAGCCGTGGTGAAAGGCGTGCGCCGCAACCTGCCAGCAGCCTGGGTACTTGGGATCGATGATGGATCGACCGACGGGACCCGACAGCTCCTCCGGAGCGTGAGCGACGACACCATCGAGTTCGACACCAACCGCGGAAAGGGCGCCGCCCTCCGTGCCGCCTTCGAAGCCGCGCTTCAGAAGGGCGCCAGCGCGGTGCTCACCATTGATTCCGACGGCCAGCACGATCCGGCATTCGCTCCCGCAATCGTGGCGGCGCTGGATCGCGCTGACATCGTGATCGGAACGCGTGATCTGTCGGGGAAGGCGGTTCCCAGGCACCGGCGGATCGCGAATATGATTTCCTCAGCGGCAACGCGCGCGGTCTCGGGCGGGAAAGTTCGTGATAGCCAGTCCGGTTACCGCGCCATCAAAGCCGAAGTCCTACGCAAGGTCCACGCGGTTGGGGACAGATACGAGTTCGAAACGGACTTTATCATTCGCGCAGCGCGCGCTGGTTTCAGCACGCTCAACGTGCCGATCTCGACTATATACGGATCGCCGAGCTACTTCCGGGAGTTCCGCGACGCGTGGCTCGTGATCAAGGTTCTGTGGCGACACCGCGCAGGGATCTTCAAGCGTTGAGATTACTCTGCACCAACGACGATGGCATACTCGCTCACGGCCTCGCATGTCTGATTCAGGCGGCGGAGCCGCTTGGAGAAATCACCGTCGTTGCGCCGGACAGGGAGCAGAGCGCGACCAGCCATTCACTCACCCTGCACCATCCGATTCGCCCGATAGAACGGGGACCGCGACGATATCAGGTTGACGGTACGCCGACCGACTGCGTGATGCTGGCAGTCGAGGCGCTGATGCCAGAGCGGCCCGACTTCGTTCTGAGCGGCATCAATCACGGCCAGAACATGGGCGAGGATGTTCTCTATTCGGGCACGGTGGCGGCGGCGATGGAAGGGCTCTCGCTCGGCATTCCGTCAGTGGCCGTCTCATTTGCCGGAGGAGATCTTCGCGCCGATGTCAGCATGTTGAGCGATCAGATCGAGCCGTTGCGGGATCTGCTCAAGCACGTCCTCTCGTTGCGAGCCTTTCCCGAAAACACTCTGCTCAACATCAACCTGCCGCCGTTGCGGGGCGAGGACATCCGCGGCGTGCGTCTGACGCGGCTCGGAAAGAGAGTATACTCTGACTCGCTCAAGCCCATGCAGGATCCGTGGGGGCGTCAGATCTACTGGATTGGTGGGGGCTCAATCGCCTGGTCAGGCGAAGAGACGTCAGATTTTCGCGCAATTCAGGAAGGGTACATATCAGTCACACCGTTGCATCTCGACCTCACTCATCACGCGATGCTCGAATCGGCGGAGCGGTGGTGGCAGCTACCCTAGAGCACGAGTTCCGCGGACCGCGGCGGCGACTCGTGGAGCTCTTGCACGAGCAGGGGATCAAGGACCTCGCCGTCCTTCACGCGATAGATCAGACTCCACGCCACCTCTTCGTGCCGACGGGAGTGCGTCACCGGGCGTATGAAGATTCGGCGCTCCCAATCGGCAACGGGCAGACGATCTCGCAGCCATCTATTCATGCGCGCTACCTGGAGCTTCTCAAGCTCAAGGGAAACGAGAGAGTGCTGGAAGTCGGAACCGGCTCAGGATATCAGACGGCGCTCCTCTCTCAGCTGGCGTCGCAGGTCTTTTCGATCGAGCGAATACCCGCCCTCCTCGACAAGGCGCGCGAGACTATCCGGCAGATTGGCGCGCGAAACATCTCGTTCCTTCTCGGAGACGGAACTCTGGGGTGGCGCCAATATGCGCCTTATGATGCTATACTCGTTGGCGCCGGAGCCCCCGAAGTTCCGTCGACTTACCAGGAACAGCTGGCCGAGGGTGGACGGATTCTGATTCCGCTCGGCGACCGCGAGGAACAGACGCTCTATATGTTCACGAAACACGGAGACAGCCTCGAGCCTACGGAAATCGCTCCGGTGCGCTTTGTGCCGCTGGTTGGCAAGTACAGCTGGGAGGGCATATAGTGCCGGCATCGCCGCATCGTCCATTCGTTCCGCATCGCACTCCGAAGAGGGAGCAGCAACCAATTGCGCCAGCGGAGTTCAGTCTGTCGCGACCGTTTGTCCCGGGTTCTGAGCGCGAGAAAATGGAGTCATCTCATCGACCAATGCCGGCGAATGACGTCGACGTGGGGTCGACCGTCCGGCTGCGGTCGATCGATTATTTTCTCGAATCTCCCAGCGTCGCGGAGCCCGACGAGCTTCCGCCGATCGAGCACTTCGTCGATCCGTTGCCTTCGGTTGAAGAATTCGAATCGCGGAGCGGCGATTTCGCTGCGACGGATTCGGCGACCGACGATTTCGCGACAACGCGAGAGTCAGCGGCGGATTCTTCGGGCTGGGTTGAGACCGACTGGCAGCAATACGATTGGCGGGCCGCCGCCGCTTTGGCGGAGAGCCCCGATAGTGCGGCTTCGACGGCGTGGGCAAGTACGGACTGGGAAGGTGGCGGTGGGACAAGACGGGCTAAGGATATCCGGCCGACCGCCGCACAAGCGATCGCCAGTGCGCTCGATCAGATTGCGCAGCGAATCCGGGACGGAGAGCTGGCGGTTCCAGGCGCTGGGACGAGCACGGATCCCGCTGCGATTGCCGCAACGCTCGCCTCGCTGTTGGGGATCAAGCGATAGTCCCACGATGGAAAGCATACATCTCGAGGTCCGTGGCCGGGTGCAGGGTGTCGGATTTCGCTGGTACGTCGTAGAGAAAGCGCGTCAGCTCCGCCTGGCCGGTTGGGTTAGAAACAAGTCGGATGGTAATGTGGAAGTCGCCGCGGCCGGAGAAGCGGATGCTCTCGCGCGTCTCGAGAAAGCAGTGAGCGCTGGCCCGCCGGGCGCGCACGTCGAAGAGGTGCGTCGGCTTGGTGAGGTGGCGGCAGATTCCCTGGACACACCGTTCGGAATCGCCCGATAGAGATCCGGAGTACTTCTAGAACAACACCGTGAGGTGTAGATTCAGCCGTGAATCAGCCGGCCGGCTTGACCTCGGCGACGATACCGGATCGTGATTCTCGCCCCCGTAGCTCAGGTGGATAGAGCAGCGGTTTCCTAAACCGTTGGCCGGGTGTTCGAGTCACCCCGGGGGCACTAACCTAAGCCTCTGTCAATTCCGCAATTAGCGCGACAAGAGCCTTAAGCCAGCGTCCAGGCTAAAAAGGGGAGGTATTCAAATGGACGGCACTACTAGTTTCGCCGGCGCCGCGTTTTCCGTGCTGGCAATCGTAGGGGCGATTCCTTCCGCCGTGTACCTATTCCAACATAGGCGAGAGCTGGATCCCGTGAGCAACACGACGGGCCGGACTCTCGTAGCCGCCGCGATCTTTAACGGTCTCGTGAACGTGGTCAGGAAGATGGGCCTCATACCGGACGACGCGACGTACCAGACTTTGGATCTCGCTTCGTTGGTTCTGTACGGGATTATGATGTATCTCTTTTTCCGGGCGCAGAAAGGCCGGTGGAAAAGGGATATAGCGGGCTGAGAATTCGCGGCGTGCGACGGGTACGATGCGAATTTGTCTCGCCTTCGCTAATTTGCCGCCAACCCCTTCAAACCAAGATCCGTACATGACGACACCAACTGTCCCAGCAGGCAAGCGCCACGGCGCCGACGAAGAATCTCTCACCGAATGGGTCATGGTCCATCAGCGCGAGCTGACCTGGTCGGTTCTCGCACTTGCGATCGTAGTCGGCGGATTCTGGTTCTATCAGCGCTCCCAGTCCATAAAGGCGCAGCGCGCCGAGACGGCCTATTTCCAGGCGCGTCAATCCGAAGCGGCGGGGAACCTGCCCCTCGCGGTTTCTGACCTCCAAAAGGTGGCAAGTCGCTACGAGGGAACTCGCGCCGGAACGCAAGCAGCTCTGTCTTTGGCGCAGGTCTTATATGATCAGAAAAAGTTCAAGGAAGGCGTGGCCGTCCTGAAGAAGGCCGAAGCCAAGGCGTCGGACGACTTTCTACCGTCGGTTTACGTACTCGAGGCAGCTGGGTACGAAGAGTTGAAGGATCTCGTTGCCGCAGCTGGAGAGTACACGTCGGCGGCGAAGGCGACGCGCTTTCCGGCCGACAAGGCGGAATATCAGGCGGCGGCGGCGCGGGACTACACGGCTGCCGGAAAGACATCCGAAGCAAAAGCGATCTGGGCCGCGCTTGAGAAGGACGAGAACGGGCCTGTCGCTGCGGAGGCCCGTGTGCGCTTGGGCGAGCTCGATGCGAAGCCGCTGAAGATCTAGACCGCCGCATACTCAGACCGACCAGCCACGAGTATCTCACGTCTGCGAGCAGAGCAGCCATGAGCTCGTACCTCTATCGGGCATATGCGTATAAGATAGATTATGTAAACTACACCTGCTCTTGAGATGTGGAGAAGTCCGAGATCTCCACTCCTCTGCTCTCAAACCCACTCATATTGTTGGATTTACTGGGACAGCGTCAGAAATCGGTTGAACTGCATCGCCACCGCCAGTAGCCTGACCAAGCCGCGACAGTCTGTCAATCGAGATCGCGAATGCGGCCCTCGAAAACGATTCGACCCTCGCCCCGCAATGAGGGTAGCCACGCGTCTCCGTCGCGGTCCAAGGTGACGGTTAACGGCAGGGACGATCTGGTCCACAAGACGCTCTCGTCGCCAGATTCCCCCCAATCGCTCAGCATGATCGCGGTCGCGACAGCCCCAGTGCCGCAGGCAAGAGTCTCCCCTTCAACACCACGCTCAAAGGTTCGATAGGCGAACGATCCGTCGGAGCGCCGCGCGACAAAGTCCACATTGGCTCCATCCGCGAGCGATCGGTGGTGCCGGAGTTCCGGGCCTCTTCCTGTGACGTCGGCGACCTCAATGTCGGGAATCTCAACGACCACGTGAGGTACGCCGACCACCGCATAGCCCAGGCGACGCTCTCCGGGCCTCACCCCCAAGTCCCCAGCGTCCGCGCGGACGTCCGTGACCGGTTGAAGATCGACTTCCGGCAGGTTGTCACGGATCCGGGCGCGTAGCGGTCCCGATGCCGTATGGAGAAGGAATCCGCCTCCTTGGGCAAGCCCGAGCTCCACGGCGAGTCGCGTGCTGCAAAGGCTCGCGTTGCCGCAGAGATCAGCCTCGGAGCCGTCACTGTTATAGTAGCGCATTCGAACGTCTCCCTCTCCGAAGCGCTCGAGGAAAACGACGCCGTCGGCTCCAATCCCGGTGCCACGGGCGGACAGCGATCTGATCGACTCCGTAGTCTCCAGGTGCGCGGCAGCGCCGCCAGTGGAATCAAAGACAACGAAATCGTTCCCCGACCCGGTCATTTTGTAGAACGGTTGACCCTCGGCGCGAGCCACCATCAAATCCTCCCCGTCAGGCTCCACCAGCGCAGACGCCAGACCATCCAGATCGCTTCACGGACGATCTTTTTTGACATCTTGCTGACACCTTCTGTGCGGTCGACGAAAATGATCGGGATTTCGACGAGGCCGAACCCGCGCTTCCAGGCGCGATAGGACATCTCAATCTGAAAGGCGTAACCGTTTGATTTGACGGCGTTTAGATCGATCGACTCAAGTACGTTGCGACGGAAGCACTTGAAGCCACCTGTCGTGTCGAAGATTGGCAAACCGGTTACCCAGCGCGCGTAAATATTCGCGGCGTAGCTGAGAAATAACCTGCTCATCGGCCAGTTCACGACGTTCACGTGGCCATCCTGGTACCGTGATCCAAGCACGACGTCGGCCTGTTTGATCGCCTGAAGAAACTCCGGCAAACGCTCCGGATTGTGGGAGAAGTCCGCATCCATCTCGAAAACCAGGTCGTACTTTCGCTCGAGTGCCCACCGAAAACCCGCAATGTACGCCGTGCCCAGTCCCAGCTTCCCCTCCCTATGGATAACGTGAACACGATCATTGTTGGTGGCAATTCCGTCGACGATCGCGCCCGTTCCGTCCGGCGAGCCGTCGTCGACGACGAGGACCTGGAGCGAAGAATCCTGGGCAAGAACCGCGGGGATCAGTCGCGCGATGTTGAAACGCTCATTGTAGGTCGGGACGATGACCAGTGCGCGATCAGGCAAGGCGTCTCCGGTCCCGCCAGGTTCCCGCCGCCAACATCAGCAGGCCAATCGCGATCGCCACCCACGTGACTGCCTTTCCTCTCTGATATGCCGGGCTCGTGAAATTCAGGTCTATGCTGCGCGCACCCGCCGGTAGCTCAACCCCTATAAGGGTATAATCGGCGCGCCCAATGCGAGCAGGTTTGCCGTCAACGCTGGCGAGCCACCCTGGATAGTAGTTCTCCGAAACCACGAGCGATGACCCCGCCGGCGCGGGGCCATTTAACTCGATCTTCACCTTACCGGGCTCGTAGTGGCGTACCGTGGTGGAAATCGCGAGGGCATTCGGAAGGGCTTGTACATTCTGCGCCGCGGCGACGTTGGCCGATGTGTCGAACAATGCCGCGCGCCTCACGTCGAACCTTGGATCCAAGAGTGTCGCGAGGACCTGTTCATCGGGCGCTTTGACCGCGATCGGGGTCACCCATGAGTATGGATTCGTGGCGCCAAAGCGGTACAGATAGGTGGTATCTCTGCTTGCGTTGACCACCGGACCTTTGGCGAGCGTTAGGTTGGGGACGGACGGTATCTCCGAAAGGTTCGTGAGCAAGAACTTTGTATTGGTCAGAGCCAGGACGTTCGGGGCGAGCGCGTGCATAACATCACGGTTTGGTGCTAGCTCGTTGTAGCGCCGGATCTGGTTACCGTGATATCCCCACACGAGTCGCTGCCTGTGGGTCATGAGAGCGTCCCCGTCGAGAAACGGGTCCCGTGCCCCGGTCTGTTTAGCGTCAAATGCGATAACCCGACTAGGCTGTGCCTCGGCCTTCAACGTCTCAGTGATTGCATCGCTCGCGTAGATAACCTTTGCGGGCGGCGAGAACAGCCAGTAGAGGCGCTCGACGGACCACAGATCGATCACGACCAGGAGAACGATAACCCACGCTGTGATTCTGCTGGTGATCTTGCCGCCGCTCGTTGCGAACCACAGGCCGAGGACGAACAAGACAAACGCTAGCGAACGCCACGCCCCGAGGAACAGAGCGGCGCTGTTCGCCTGAACCCGATCCACTACTCGCTCGTCGGCGAACGACTCTGCGATGCTCGTGAGCGCGCCGACCGACGCCAGTATTGCAATCACGCCACCGGCGATGGTCCAACCCAACACATACTTCCTCGAAACGCGAAGCTGCAGGAAGCGTTCGGTCCCTGCGCACGCTAGCAATGCGATCGCGAGCGTGCCAACGAAAAAGATCGTCGCGGGCGCCCGGAAATATTTCGTTCCGGGAATTAGTGCGTACGGGATATGATAAAACGGCGTCGCGCTTCCGAGGGACCAAAGCAATGAAATAAGCAGCGCCACCGACCAGAAAATGATGTGCTTCCGGCGAATGTCAGTGCGCAATCCGATGAACGCCGCGCCCGCGAGCACGAGAACGACGACCCCAACGTAGTCGCTGTGGAGATGGATGATGTTTCGCCCCCAGTAGTTGTCGAGCATACCGGAGAACTGGGGCAGATAAGCGTTTAACAGTTCCTCGGGCGGCCACGCGTATGACGTCGCAGCCGAATAGTCACTCAAGCCTCCCGCGCGGGGTGACCACTTCACATACTCGCGCACTGGCAAATACTGAACGGCCCCCATTGCCAAGCCGACGATCACCCCCAGCAGCGCCGCGCCCAGTCTTCGGATCGCGACGGGACGTGGAAGCTCGACGCCCTCGAGAGTCGCAAAGGCGAGAAAAAGCGCGTAAGCACCCGACGTGAGGAGCATGTACTGCAGCAGTTGGGGATGTGGGCTTAGGACGGTCAGACCGACGATCAGAGCGAACGCGCCCCAGCTCCAGTTCTTCCCTTCCCTGATCCCTTTGTGAAGCATCCAGAGTGCGAGCGGAAAGAGAGCGCTCACGAACAACTTGCCGTCGTGTCCCGGGGAAACTGACGACGCGATCTGCCCGCTCATCATGTAGGCGAGCCCGCCAACCAGCGCGCCGTAGAATCCGTACCCGAGACCTCGCAGGAAGACATAGGTGAAGAGGCCGGCGAGGAAGATGTGGATGACGAATCCCCACGTCATCGCGACGTCGGTTGGCATCACCATCCGGAGCAGAAACGTGGGATAGAAGATGTCGCCGTGCATGGCGGCGATGTACGGCATCCCGCCAAAGAGGTACGGATTCCAGAGCGGGAAATGCCCTGTCGCTCGGAGCGTCGTCGCGCCAAACTCGCGAAAGGCGTAGCCGGCGATGTACTGATCGCTGTGTGGGCTAACCAGGAATCTTCCCGCGAGCGCGGGATAGCCAAGCGACAGAGTACCCAAGGCGTACACGAGCGCCGCCCACCCCAACGCGAAACGCGGCGCTGGAAGCGCCGCGGATTCAGGTGCGGGGTGTTTCGGGGGCCGGACGGAAGACTTCTCTCGGGGCTGAGCCATGGTCGATCAGTTCGGTAAAGACTTTCGCGTTGCGCCCGCGGCAATATACAAACCACTCGGCACCAGCTCGACTATCGTCAGCCACAAGCGTGCTGCCAATGCTACGAGCGCCGCGTCGGCTTCGTTGGCGAGTCCGAGCTGCGTCATGAAGGCGGCGAGGGTGAACTCCCTGACGCCCAATCCGGCCGGGGCGATTGGCGAGATGAAACCGAGGATATACGCAGCGGTGTAAACTGCGATGTACGATGACATTTCGCCAGGCGCGGCGCCGAGCAGTCCGCGCACGAAAAGCTGAAATGCAACGCCGTAAAGCAGCCATGAGAAAGCGCTGGCAATGGCGGCGGTCCAGATGCTGGTCGCGGGAACCGAAGGAGGCGCAACCTCCCGCCCAACCAGCGTCGCGATCCAGCGCGCGAGAGACGGAAGAAAGCGCGGCGCGCTCAGCAACAACGCAACGAGAAGGATGACAGCAGCGCCGACGAGCACCGGCTTCCCGAGGAGCTTCGCGCTCGTGACCATGACGATCGCGGTTCCCGTCGCGAGACTGACCGTTTGCATGATCACCGACGAGCCGGCGGCGGCGATCCCCGAGAGTCCGCGTCTGCGCGCCATGACGCTCATCGTCGTCAACGACCAGATATTTCCGGGCACGTACTTTCCGAGGTTGGAAAGAAACCAGATCCGGGCGGCATCGATGAAGGGCAGGTGCGAAGCCCACGCGACGAGAACCCGTCGCCATCCTTCTATCAGAAGCGTATAGGCGACGAGGATGAGTGCTGTCGCCGCCAAGATCCATTCCCATTCGAAATGAACGTGGGTAAGTCTCGACTCGACCTTGTTCCATTGTCCGGCGAGTGAGCGCGCCGCGAAAAACAGCACCGCCGCGGCAAAGATCCACTGCGCAACCTTGAAAAGGTTACGACGCGTTGGCGCCAAGAACCTGTCGGTAAATCTCGGCGTAGCGGCGCGCGGCGGACTCCGGCGCAAACGCAGAGAGTGCATAGAGGCGCCCTGCCCTGCCCATCTCACGTCCGCGACCGTCGCGTGAAAGCAAATCGTCCAGCGCGCGGGCCAACGCAGTCCGGTCGCCGGTCTTGACGAGGAGTCCAGTCTTCTCGTGCTGAATCACGTCGCGGAGTCCACCGGAGTCGAATGCGACGACAGGCGTCTCGCAAAGCAGCGCTTCCACCGCGACGAGGCCGAGACCTTCGTCGCTCGATGGCAGCACAACCGCAGCCGCGCGCTGGTACATTGCTGGAAGCTGGGCCTGAGAGACCTGGCCGTGCCATTCGACCCGCGCTGCGACGCCCAGGTCTTGAGCGAGCTTTTGTAACCCTGCTCGATTGGGGCCGTCACCGACGATGTCGAGCGAAGGTCGCGCGGTCATCGCCGCCAGCGCGTGCAAAAGGTGCTCGACGCCTTTCTGCTGATTGAGGCGCCCGACAAAAAGAAGCCGCTCTCCGTCGCGAGACGATCCGGGCGCGAAGAGATCCGTGGCAACGGGCATCGGCGCTACGGTCGGGTGGACTCCGGCGACAAGTCCCTCGGTTTCTTCTTTCAGCCACCGCGAAACAGTGGTGACCGCCGCGGAATGTTTGAGCACGTGACTGAACAACGGCTTCGCGACGCCAACCTTCCGAACCAGTCGGACATCGGTGCCGTGAAGCGTAGTGACGAGCGGGATGTGAGCGAGGCCGCCGACCCACGTGCCAACGACTCCGTTGGGAAACCACCAATGCGCGTGCACTACCTGCGGCTCGAAGCTGCGTCTTGCCCGCACGGCGTGCACGAAATCGGAGCCAAGAAATCCGACGAGCGCCAGCTTCGCCGTCCACGACGAAGCGACGTCACCGGCCATGTTGCCAGTGTAGGCCAGTTTTTCGTAGCGTCGCGGAGCGTATCGAAATCGCTCAACCGGGATTCCCTCGATCTCTTCAGCGGCGGGAAGCCCCTGGCCGGCCGGCGCGACGACCCGAACGTTCACTTTCTCGCCGCGCAAAGCGACCGCGAGCCGCAGAATGAATGAGCCGGCAGCGTCTCCTTCCGATCGCGGGAAGGAGTGCGTGAGAAAGAGTACGTTCACCGGTCAGAGATTCGTGGTGTCGCGTTCCCGCGAAAGATCCTCGATACGCGCGCGCAGCTGGCTCAGCTCGGCGCGCTGCGCAGCAATGAGCTCTCCGAGCAGACCGGTGGCGAAGAAAACACTTCCCACTGTGACGCAAGTCTCCACGAGATTCACGAGTGGCCGGAACCCGACGCCGCCGATGACGCGCCACAGCACGGCAACAATGCCCACGATGACGCCGATGACGAAGAGTACCGCACCCAACAAGCCGAAGAGGAGCAGCGGCTTTCTGGCGAATCGCAGCTCGAACCAGACGGCGAGCATGTCGAGCACGCCAACCGGAATGCGTCCGATACCGAACTTCGACTGTCCTGCGTTGCGCGGATAGAGAGGCACCGAAACCTCCGATACGGAAAATCCGTCGGCCGCCGCCATCACGACCATGTAGCGATGCCAATCCGGTCGATCCGGAAGAGCGTCCATCACTTCCCGACGGTACGCCTTGACGGAGTTGAGATCGCGGACGGTAACGTTGAAGAGCGAGCGACTGAGCCTGTTGTAGATGCCGGAAACGAAAGCTTTCTCGTACTTCCCTTCCTTGTAGCCGGCAACCATGTCTGACTCGCCAGAAAGGATGGGCGCAACCAGTCTCGGAATGTCCTCAGGCTTGTATTGGAGATCCGCCGGATAAAAGACGAGGACACTGCCACGAGAGTGCAGGTATCCGGTTCGGAGCGCATCAGCGATACCGCGGCGAATCCCGTGTCGTACGGGGCGAAGAAACGGGTATTCGGCGGCAAGCCGCTGGAGAACATCCCACGAATCGTCAATCGATCCATCGTCGATGACGATGACTTCGTAGCGATGCGGTGAGCCAGCGAACGCCGCGCGGGCTTGCTCCATGAAGAGCGGAAGATTCTCAGCTTCGTCCTTGGCGGGAACGAGGATGCTTACGTCAGGCCGGCTCGACGCAGGCGGGACGGGATTGCCGCGCCCGCTCTTGAAGCGCTGCGGCGCGTCCGCCTGCGGAACCGACGTCATACGCGTTTACGCATCCGCGCGGAGAGCACGCCGAGCTGGTCGCGGTATTTGGCGACGGTGCGGCGCGCGATCTGGACGCCGCTCTCACGCAGGATGTTGACGATCGCCTGATCGGTGAGCGGGTGCTTCGGATCTTCCTCCTGCACGAGCTTCTGAAGCTGCGCCTTGATGCCGCGCGCGGAGACGTCTTCGCCGTCCGAGGTGGCGAGACCCGACGAGAAGAAGAATTTCAGCGGGAGAACGCCGCGGGGGGTTTGAACGAATTTCTCGTTGGTCACTCTGCTGACCGTGGACTCGTGCATGTTGATTACTTCGGCGACTTCGCGGAGCGTGAGAGGTTTTAGGTACTGTATCCCCTTCTCGAAGAACTCACGCTGCCGCTCGACGATGTAATTCATCACTTTCAGCATCGTTTGGCGGCGTTGCTCGATCGCCTGGATCATCCAGTTGGCAGAATTGAGCTTGTTGGAGATGAACTCCTTGTTCTCGCCATCGAACTTCTTCTTGTCGCGGGCGATCTCCTGATAAGCTCGGCTCAGTTTCAGCCTTGGCAGGTTCGCATCGTTGAGGAAGACGTGGTAGCGGTCGTCAATCTTCTCGACGATCAGGTCGGGGATGATGTAGTTGTCGTCGCGCGAACCGTATTGCAGGCCGGGCTTGGGGTCGAGCTTGGCAATCTCGTCGGCAGCCTTCTGCACGTC
>DASWDV010000205.1:0-1878 GCA_036395075.1 Gemmatimonadaceae bacterium
GTACGATCCGCAATCGTTTCACGTCGACCCGGTCGCCGCGAGGACGTCCCCTTTCGGCGGGTTGATCGCGTCGGGATTTCACTCGGCCGCCGCAGCATGGGGAGGCATGGTGCGCGCCGGGTTTCTCAACGGCCGCGGCATGGGAGCTCCAGGGATAGAAATCCAGTGGCTGAAGCCCGTGCGTCCCGACGAGACGCTCACGATGCTTGCGCGCGTCGTTGAAACCAAAGTTTCCCGCTCGCGGCCGGACCGCGGCTTCGTGTCGTTTCAGGCTAGCGTCACGAACCAGAGCGGCGAGGAGGTCATGACGCTCTCCTTCAAGGACATTATCCGAAAAAGGCCGAAGGAGCGACCGTAGTCATCGCTTCTCCAGCTTCTGGTACGTCATCGCCTCGCCGCTCCAGTCGATGGGCCCGGTCTTGAACCGCGGCACATCTATCGCGCCGGCTCGAACAACTCGATTGGATTACCGTCCGGATCGTCCACCTGGATCTGCCTGCCGCCTGGCCCGACTTCCATCTCGTTCCGGAAGCACACTCCCAGGTTCTTCAGAGACTCGATGCACGCGGGCAGATCCGCCACGCGGAGCACGACACGGTTCCATCCGCCTGGTTCCTGCTGGCGACCATCCGGCATGGGACGCGACCCGGATGCTCCCGGTCCGCTCAGTAGAATCCGCACATTTCCCAGGGAAACGCTGGCGAACGCCGGAAGCTGCTGATGTTCCGTCCTGAAGCCGAGGTGATGCGTATAGAACGCAACGGAGCGCTCCACGTCCCCGGCCTGATATCGAACACCGTGCACGGCCTTGATGAAAGCCGGGGCCCTACCGGCACTTGAGCTGATACTCATCGCGCTTCGAGGTGCCTTTTCAGCAGGGCAAGTACTTGCGGCCATCCACGATGGCTCGCTCGTGAGCTCTCGGTCCTCAGATCAGAGTGCGTCAGTCGGAGATGGGTTACACCATTGCTCTCGGTCAACTCGACCCGCACCAGCGATTCGGTGGCGTCGCCTTGCCAGTCGGGCACCCAGGTGAACACCAACAATCCGGGGCGCTCTACGGCGCGATACTCGCCCTTCACGCTGAATGCTCCGCCCTCCTGTCTGGTCCCGCGCATCGCCCATCTGCCGCCGGGACGTAAATCCGAGTCCACGTGAGTCGTTTGGAACCGTCCCGGGACGCCCCACCACTTCGCACGCTCGGACGGATTTGTGAACGCCTCGAACACGCGTTCGGCGGACGCATTGATGGTGATCTCTTCGACGATCGTATCGAGCGCTGCGGCCGCTGTGTTCATCGATTCTCCTCGACGTATCGTTTGAGATTCCGCATCGATTCGCTCCAGAAGGCCTTGTAGTCGCGCAACCAAGTGTCAACTGTGCGCAAAGGCTTGGCATTGAGCTCGCAAATCCGCGCAGTGCCTCGCTCGTGAGTCACGATCAAGCCAGCGGAGCGCAACACCCGCAAGTGCTTCGAGATGGCGGGACGGCTCTGCTCGAAATTAGCCGCGATCTCCCCCACGCTTCGCTCTCCACTACGGAGCAACCGGAGGATATTGCGACGAGTCGGGTCGGCGATGGCGCGGAACACAACATCGTGACGAGCTTGTGAGACTGTAACCATACGGTTATAGTAACCATATGGTTACCGATTGTCAAATAGACAGAATCGGTTCGCTCGGCGCGGCTGAGCGCGAGCGTTGGTATCCGATTTCAGGCCCAGTCTAGTGGTAAATTACGGCTTGTCGATTTTCGGACTGCTCGCTCGACGTATGAGCAGAACCGATCATCCGAGGAGAGAATCCATGTTACGCACCACGCTGCTTGTCCTCCCCCTGCTGCTTACCGGCAACGCCGTCGCCGACGCGCAAGCCGTCG
>DASWDV010000206.1:0-8664 GCA_036395075.1 Gemmatimonadaceae bacterium
AGACGCACACATGGCGAAGGAGTTCTTGTTATAGCATTGGTCGCGGCATTCAACGGGTGCTCTAATCCCGTGACCCGCGCCGTGGCGCCACTCCAGTCGAGTGCGATCGCAACCGATCCCACATCACCACAGCCGAGCGAAGAGCGGATCGCGCTGACCAAAATCGCGCGACTGGTGGCCCTGGCGATGGACAACGAGCCCGCCCGCCAGCATCTGAAGCGCGACATGCGCGCGACACTTTTTCGCGAACACAAACTACAGCTCACGTCTTATCTGCGATCGACGGCCGGCCGATCACTGCTCGACCGAATGGTGGCGCTGAGCGGCGGGGGTGAAACGGCGCTGTTCGCGATTCTAAACTCTATCCGCCCCCTCGAGTTCTACATGCCCGTGCCCAAGCATCGCGAATCCTGGACGGGCCAGGGCGATGTCCTGGTCGTATCGCAGCTGGACGAACGGGATGAGATAGTTTCGTTCGACGAGAGAGGGAAGCTGGTGACGCTCGATCGAAAGACTCCTCCTGAGCAGCCGACGCTGTCCATCGTCCCAGTGGAAACGCGGTTCGATCAACCGATGGATCCCACGGCGACGCGCAATGTCCGCGACGCCAACGGATCCGCGATCGGCACGCTTGAGCGCGCGGAGATCCGCCCCGCGAGCCTCATTTACTGCGCCGAGTCATGTGATGCCGGAAGCGGCGGAGGAACAACACCGACGATCGCTCCGGGACTTTATCTGGAGTTCTCGCGGATTCTGGACATGAAGGAACCGTGGTTCCGCGGCGATCCCGAAATCGAAGTCCACATTCAGGGCCCGACCTCTGCGGCCGCACCGACATACGCTGACGACCGGTCGTGCTCAGGCGAGCACGCGCCTGATTTTCGAAAGGTGTTCGATCAGAACACCGGATTCTGGCAGGGAAGGGTGATGCTGTTCTCGCCGGAAGAAATTGCCGGCTACACGAGCAAGTTCACGGAAGGCTTTCACGTTTTCTTCTGGGAAGACGACAACGAGCCGTGCATACTCAAGCTCGACACCAATGTGTTGATGAGTCTCGTGCAATCGGCTTCGACCGCATTTGGCACCGTCGCGATCAAGGTTATTCCGGGCGCACCCTGGCCACTCGTCGCGGGCGCGTTCGTGGCCACCTTTTTCGCCAGTGCGGGGCCGTGGCTCCTCACGAATGACGATTTCCTCGGCATTGCCATCGATCAAACCAAGGTCGGGAACCCGTATCCGGACAACACGCACGTGATCATGGACGGAACGACCTTGAATGGAAGGGCCACAATCATTTACAGACAATGACTCGGGAGGCTGACAGATGTCGCGCTTATTCCTGGCACTTGGCGTTGGAGCCTATCTCGCTTCGGGAGCAACCGCCGCGCTGTACGCGCAGAATGCTACCTACGAGGACAGCGCTCACCGACTCGAGGGTCATCTCGGCGACACGCGCATCGTCCGCGGCGTACAGGGGACGGTGCTCGGAAGAATCGGAGTATTCCACGGAATTGACGTTACCAAAGTCGTCAGCCCATCCGAGAATGCGACGATGGAAGCGATGAGATTTGCCCACGACTATGGACCGGGTACCCTGGTGGTGGCGTTGGGCATAGCGACTCTTGGAGCCGCGGTTGGCGTGTCGCAGATCCACGACGTCAATCGAGGCATCACAACGGGACTGACTATCGCGAGCACTGGCCTGATTATTTATGGCGGTACCCGGCTGGAAAACGCATACAACGCGTTGTCGCGGTCTATCTGGTGGTACAATCGGGATCTGAAGAAGTAACGCTCGAAAAATGTATTCCTCGGGTCGCCCAAATCGTCTCTATCAAGAAGATTTGGGCGATCAATGAGGAACAATGAATTCAAGATTTATTCGGGCGCTGATGATCGGTGCCTTCTTTGTTGCGGCGACTGCAGGGGCTCAGACTGGCGGGCGGACAGCACCTTCCGCCGGCGCTCCGGAGCTCGGGAAATCCCTGTCATCCGCACACGCGACGTCAGTCTACGATTCTACTCGTCGGTACGACGCGCAGGCGCTGCGGTTCGAGTCGCATTGGGGTAGCGCGGACATCATTCGTGGCGCCAGCGATTCAGTAGTCGCGACCGTCGGATGGTTTCGGAGCTTCGACATCGAGAAGATGGTGGCGTCGTCGCCCCGCGCGGTGACCGAGGCGCACGCATTCGAGACGAACAACTTTCGCGGTTCGCTCGTGGCAGCGCTGGGCGGAGCGACGCTGACGGCCGGCATTCTCGTCGCCAGCAACATGTCGAACAATGCATCGAGCCCCGTCCTCATCATTGCGGGCGCCGGTGCGGTAGCGTGGGGCTTGCAGCACGTCAGCCTGAGCTACGCTGCGCTTGCGCGAGCGATGTGGTGGTATAATCGGGATCTCAGTCGATAGCCTCGTCCGGAACTAGTAGGCGTCCCGCTGATGGCGAAGCACTGCTTGCTGTCGGCGCTTTTTTCTTTCAAGGACTTGTACGCTTCCAACGCCGATAGCCAAGCCAGGCCAGCGCTGCGACCAGTCCGAGCGGGATGACGATCCCGAGCGAGGCAATGACGCCAGCGATCAGAGCCACAAAATTGTGCCAGGCGCGGCGCAATGCGGACGCGATTGGATTTTCGCCCGGGTTATTTCCGATCAGTGGCACCGGCTCGTGGACTGTAATGGTCAGCGTGCTCATCGCCGCTCTGGCGCTCAGGTAGCGCAACCGCCCTTCGTAGCGCTCGATCTCCTCGCGCACGCGAGCCAGCTCGCGCTCTACGCGTAGAACTTCATCGAGCTTTCCCGTCCGATTCGCGAGAAGGCTGATCAGCCGCTCTTCAAGACGGCGCGAATTCTGAACGCGGGCTGTAACATCCACAAATTCCTCGCCGACATCCTGCGCTGTGGACGTGACCGTTTCGACCTTGCCGATGGTCGACAGCGTGCCAACGGCCTGATCGTATTTCGAGGCTGGTATCTTGAGCTCGAAGGTCGCCTGCCTGATCTGGTCGCGGCCGCCACTGACCGACGAGTTGGTGATGTACCCGCCGACCTGAGCGGCGAGCTGGCGAATTTTGAGGATCGCCGGGTCGACTTTATCGACCTCAATAAAGGCCTGTCCTGTTCGTATCACCATTGCGGGCGCATTGCCTGCCGCCGCATCGAGGCCCTGCAACGGGTCGGCGCCGGAGGCGTCCCGCGCCTCGACTGTACCGGGCGTCGCACCAGTGAATTGGGACTCCGGAGCCGACGGGGGCAGCGCTTCACTAGCGGCGCCAGGCGCAGCGACGCCAGGAGCGCCGGCGGGCGTTCCCAGCGCGGAGGTCGACATCCCCCGCGCCGACGACTTGGCCGCAAACGCTATTTTGTCCGTAGCCGAAACGGCGTCACCGGAGGTCGGCGAGGAATCGCGCCCGCACGCGTTAAGCGCGCAGACGATCATGACCAGCAATTGCGGAGCTTTCATTTCCAACTCGGTTGATGTCTCAATGGAGACGTCAGCCGAGTCAGGTCTTACACATCAGCAACCGCTTTCATGTGGATGTCAGGCGCCGTGTCAGCAGCACCTCGTCCCGGGCCGATTATACCTGTCATTCATCCAGGTGTGCCGGAATTCGGTCTCGCTCATCACCCGATCGCCAGGATGGGCACTGCGCATGTGCGTCAGGTAACGGTCGTAGTCGGGAACGCCGAGTACGGCGCGGATAGCAGAAGTGATGCGAGTCATCAGAGCAGTGAGGTGGTTGATCATCTGGTGGAATTGCGAGCCGGCAGGTAGCGCTCGAAGAGCTCGAAGATCCGGCGGTACTCGTCCGCCCACGACGAGGGTCTCACGAATGCATGATCCTCGACCGGATACGCCGCAAGCTCCCAGCGCGTCTTGCCTAGCTCGATAAATCGTTGGGTCAGTCTTACGATGTCCTGGAAGTGGACGTTGGTGTCTACCATGCCGTGCGCCATCAGCAGCGGGTCCTGCAGACCTTCCGCAAAGTAGATAGGAGACGACTGACGGTAGGCCAGCGTATCGCTTTGGGGCAGATTCAGGATATTGGAGGTGTAGCCCTGATTGTAGTGGGCCCAGTCGGTCACGCTGCGGAGCGCTGCACCAGCGCCAAAGTGTGGCGATTCCGTGAAAAGAGCCATCAGCGTGATGAATCCGCCGTAACTCCCGCCGTAGATGCCGATTCGTTTCGGATCGACACCTGCGATCTGCGCGAGGTACTTCGAGGCGTCCACCTGGTCCTGCAAATCGCGCCCACCCATGTGGCGGTAGATCGCCGTCCGCCAATCGCGTCCGTACCCGTCGGATCCACGATAATCCAGATCCAGCACCGTGTAGCCCTTGGATGCGAGGAACTGGTTGAACATGTATTCGCGCGGATATTCCGACCAGAAATTCCCGACGTTGTGCAGATATCCGGCGCCGTGGACGAAGATTACAGCGGCGCCGTTCGGCTGCGCGTGCATGTCCGCGGGTTTGTAGATGTGCGCCGGCACCCTGACGCCATCCGAGGCGGGAACCATCACGATCTCGGGCACGATCCACGGAAACGACAACCACTCCGCGCTCGGCGAGACAGTAAGCTGAGACATCTCGGCCCCGCGGCGGTCGCGCAGCAGGAAGAGATCGGGCGGCCGGTTCACGTAGGAGTAGACATCGGCGACGAGCTGGCCATCTGGTGATACGACGGTCGCGTGCTTCCCGGTTTTTGTCGTGATCCTTTCCGCCTCGCCACCAGCAGTAGGCATGCGATAGAGATGCTGCTCGAACGGCGAGACTTCGTTCGTATTTAGGTAGAACCAGCGCTCGTCAGGTGAGAGCGTGACATCACGAACTTCCCACTTGCCTCGGGTGAGCTGTTGTCTTTGCGTCCCGTTCGGAGCGATCGTGTAGAGGTGAGAGAATCCATCTGCTTCGGACACGAACCAGATCCGACCTTCCGCCGGACCGTACCAGCCCGCGCAATCGCTGCAGGGGCCACCGACCCAGGCGGTGTCGCGAAGGGATTCGAGCGTGGTCAGCTTCCCTGTCGGATCGATAGTCTCGAGCAGCCGCATCTTGTTATCGGCGCTGTACGCGTAGATCAGCGCCCTCGTCGCCGCGTCATTCCAGCCGAGTAGGCCGAAAGCGCCGGTGGTCGAATCGGTTGAGAACGGCTTGAGCCACGTTACGTTTTCTGACGGAAGCGTGATGAGGGCAATGCGTCCGTGCTGCTCCGCGTCGCCCACTTTGGTGCGGGAACGACGCTCCTCGGTGTATCCACTCACGGTGACGTACTGCGGAACGTCCGTCGTGCGTTGTCCACTGGCGGGCGAGCGCGTCGTGATGAGGAGTGATGTTCCAGTTGGCGATATAGAAAAGTCGGAGACCTGCTCGCCGCTTTGCAGATAGATGGGCTTGAGGGCGAGTGAGTCGCGGAGCAGTCGCTCCGCCCGGGCGATGCTGTCGGCGCGGATGCGATCGCGCACCGACTCGAACAGTTCGCGCTGTTGCTGCTCGAGCCGGCCGCGCTGTCCCTGCGCTCGGGCAGAATCTGCGGGAGCCGGGCCCTGGCGAATGTCGGTGAGCTGTCGAAGAAAGCCGCTGACGAGGTCGATCGAGTAGATGTTGTTGTTGCGTACGAAGAAAATCTGCCGGTCGTTCGTCGAAAATTGCGGACTGCGCTCAGCGTCTACGGTTTGGGTCAGCCGGCGTGTCGTGCCATTAGTCAGATCGTTGACGTAGAGATCGCCGTTGAACTCCACCGCCGAGTAGCGCCCGTTGTGCGATAGCTCGCTGGCGGCGTATCGGTAGCCGGTCGTATCGGCCTGCTGGATCGAGACGCGCTCCGGCTTCGCGCCCGGAACGGCGCGCACGCGGAACTGTTTGAGTGTCTCACGCCAGCTCGTCCCGGGCTCGAGCCAGGTGAAATAGATCCATTTGCTGTCGGCACTCCAGCGGATGTTGTCGGGTTGGCGGCCGTAAAGCTCGGGGCCGCGCATGATGTTCTTGATGGAGAAATCGAACGGAGTGGATTGCTGGGCTGCTGCCGGCAGAGCAGCGCACACAAGTGCCAGCGCGAGGGTCTTATGCATGACGAAAAGAGAATTTGGGCAGACGAACGTTCGTGAGGTTAGCGCTAAGGCGTCGCGGCAGGAAGCCTCAATTCGAAGACCGCGCCGCCGCCATCGCGATCAGCGTAGGTAAGGCTTCCACCTTGCGCCTCGGCCAGCCGCTGCGCGATCGAAAGACCGAGGCCCGCCGAATGAGCATCTGCGGCTCTCCCGGGGAGCCGATAGAACGGCGTAAAGACCCGATCGCGTTCAGCAACTGGAACTCCGCTCCCATGATCGCTGACTCGAAAAACCACCGTCTCGCCCTCTACGCCCCCCGTTAGCCCGATCGGAGTACCGTCGGGCGAATACTTGAACGCGTTGTCCACCAGATTCCCGAGGATACGCAGAGAATGGACGAAATCGAAACGTCCGAAAGAGAGAGTGGCGGGGTCGTCGAGTGAAACCTCGAGCCGATCCTGATCTGCTCTTCCCGAAACCTGCTGCGCGACAGCGCCAAGCAAGTCGTCGACGGCGTTTATCTGGATGTCCAGGGGTAGCGCTCCGCCATCCAAACGGCCCACGTCGAGGAGATCGGTGACAAGCCGATTCAGGCGATCAGCCTGCTCTTCGATGATGAGCGCTCGCTCGTCGCCCAGCGGCTGGAGCTCGTGGGCGAGCGCTTTGATGGTGGTAAGGGGCGTCCGCAGGTCGTGGGACAGCGACGCGAGAAGGGCGTCCTTCAGTTTGTCTGCTTCACGCAACGCTTCGGCACGTTCCACGGCGGCGCGCTCTGAGCGCGCCCGATACAGGAGTTGCGCGGCGACGATGCTAGTGATGAGGAAAACTACGAGCACGAGCCAATCCAGCGGGTTGCGCACAAAGAGCGTGTTAAACGGCGGCAGAAAAAACCAATCAAAAACCAGGAACGCCGCGACAGCGATTGTGATGCCGAGTGCTCGACCTCCGGCCGCGCTCGAACCCAGAACGACAAGGAGGAAAACCAGCGCCACGTGCGCTTCGTCCAGCTGCGCTCGCGCCGCGAAGAGAGCAAAAGCCGCCGCCGCAAGCGAAAGAAACGCCAGAAGCCAGATGATCGGACGATTGCGGCTCAAGATCCCTTTCTCTGTGGTGGCGCCGCGAACCGGTATCCTACTCCGGGCTCGGTAATGATGTAGCGCGGATCTAGAGGATTGGATTCGATTTTTCGCCTGACGTTAGCGATGTGGACGCGAAGATACGCCTGGGCGTCTCCATATTGTCTCCCGGTCCACACCGCGGAAAAGAGCTGGCGATGAGTCATCGTCTTCCCGGCGCTCGACATTAGAATCCGCACGAGCTCCCACTCGGTTGGCGTCAGGTGGACCGGAACACCGTCGCTTGTCAGCGTTCGTGCTTCTAGGTCCATCTTGAGCGCACCATTCTCAATTGTGGTCGACCCCGCCACGCGCGGAGCGGCCGCGCGGCGCTGCAGAGCCCGCACTCTCGCCTTCAGCTCGCGGGTGCTGAAGGGTTTCGTCACGTAGTCGTCGGCACCGGCGTCGAGCACGTCGACTTTTTCCTGATCCGCATGTCGAGCTGAAAGAACCAGGATCAAAGCGTCAGACGATTTGCGGATTACTGCGCAAAGCGATGCGCCCGCCGCATCCGGAAGGCCCAGATCGAGGACAATCAGTGACGGCCGCTCGAGCGCGGCGAGACGTATACCTTCGGTTCCGGTCGCCGCTTCGACGACTTTCGTGAAGTCCTCAGCGAGAGCATTGGATACCACGCGACGGATTTGCGGCTCGTCGTCGATGATTAGTGCAGTCTGGTTGGCCACGCATCTATGATCGCACCCCGGCGGGCGCAATACTACGTGAAATGGACGAACGGCCCCGTTCTCTTTGTGAAATCTTTGTACGAGCGCCTTCTGGGTGGTGCGAATTTTAGATCCATGGCGAAGGCCTATAAACGACTCAAGCACTTTCTGTTCGGCCGACCGCTGCCCAGCGAGCGGCTGGAGCACGAACGGTTAAACAAGAAGACGGCCCTGGCCGTTCTTTCCTCCGACGCGATCTCGTCGGTCGCCTACGCGACGGATCAGATCCTCATAGTTCTGGCGGTGCTGGGAACGGCCGCGGCCGTGCATTACTCGGTGCCGATCTCGGCGGTGATCGTCGGACTGCTCGTCCTCGTCGGCCTTTCCTACCGGCAAACGATTTTCGCCTACCCGAACGGCGGCGGCTCCTACACCGTCGCGAAAGAAAACCTCGGCACCGGGTCGGGCCTCGTCGCCGCCGCCGCACTGCTAACCGACTACATCATGACGGTTGCAGTTTCGATCGCGGGTGGAATCGCGGCAATTACGTCGGCGTACCACGCGTTGATTCCGCACACTGTGGGGCTCTGCCTTCTTTCTATCGCTCTGCTGGCCATCGTCAATCTTCGCGGAGTCCGAGAGTCTGGGGTGGCCTTCAGCGTGCCGACCTATGTGTTCGTAGCGATGATGGTGGTCCTCATCGGCTACGGCGGCTACCTCGCCCTCCTCGGTTCGCAGCCGGCCGACGTCCACGGCGTCGTCAAGGTTGATCCTGTATCGCTCCAGCAGCACGGCCTCGCCGGCGTGCCCGCTGGTTTTGCTCTCGTCTACCTG
>DASWDV010000207.1:0-12826 GCA_036395075.1 Gemmatimonadaceae bacterium
GCCGAGGTTAGTGACTGCTGCATCACCAGCGACAGGCGTGACACCGACGTAAGTCCGCAGCGCGACCACGTTTCGATCGGCGAGATCGATGATCACGCGAACGGGGCCAGTCTGACACTGTTCGGCATCGTTCGAGGAGTACGACCCGTAGAACGTCGAGCCGAAGGAGATATACGTTCTACCATCGCCGCAGACGCCGGGACGCGCCTTGTAGCTGAATTGGACCGAACGGTCTGAAGACGAGGCGATCCGATTCGCGAGCGATTGCGCACGCGCATTCGAGCCGGTGAGAGCGAAGGCGAGGATCAGCGCGATCGCGAGGCGCGGGATGCGCTTGGTCATTTGTCGATGATCTCCAGTAGAAGTTTCTTGGTTCTGGGATCGTTCTTCCGGGACAGCGCGGAGATCGCGTAGCGCCGCATGTCGGGATCCGTACCCGTGCGGGCGATATCGAGAAGCTTGTCGGTGGCTTCCGGCTCGGTTCTTTGTGCGTACAGCCGAATCAATTGCTCCCGCAGCGGCCGGTCGCCTGCGACATCGTACATCTTCGTGAGGTCGCCCATCGGAATTGTCGAGCGACCGGCGTAGCGCAATGCCATTGAGCGGACATCGACGGGCTCGTTCTGATTGCGGACGATGGTCAGCAGCCATTGATCGTTGTCGTTCCCGCCGACTCGTGCCGCGGCCTGGATCGCGGCTGCTTTGAGTCGTGGGGTCTCGAGCCGCGGATACAGGGACCTGATGTAGGCCGCGTTGTCCGGAGCATGGTCGGCGTCGACGCTCGAAAGAGCCGTGACGCGCAAGCTTTCGCTGAGGTCGGTCCGCTCGACGATCGATCTCAGACTCTGCCGCGCGCGCGGGTTGTCGCTGCGGCCCAACGCCGATATGGCGGCGCGCTGCAGCTCCTCGTTGCCGGGAGTCCGGGCCATCTCTTCAATAGTGGAGATGGCCTGGTCACCAGGCATTGCCGCCAGAAACCGCAACGCCTCGGATCGAACTCTGATGTCCGGATCGTTGCGCGCCGCGCCCATGATGAGATTCATCGCCTCTGCATCCGTACGCCGACCGAGAAGGTAGACCGCTGCGCGGCGCAAACTCGCCGAGCAGTCATCGCGTCTAGCGAGGACACGGCGGAGAATCGGAGTGGTGGATTCAGGATCGGTTTGTCCGAGGGAGTTCAACGCCTCGATTCGCACTGCGAGGTCTTCGCGGTCGCACGCGGTGCCGGGTTGCGCCGCGGCCTGGTTGACCGCCCTCTTGGCATCTCCATCACCCTGAGCAGCGAGCGCGCCGCGAATCCTGGTCGCCAGCACCGGTGCGTCAGTCTGGAGCGAAACCTGTCTATAGCCGCGACCACTGTCCTGCAAAGCAGCCAGTGCGTCGCGCAGATCGCTCGTGCTGCCGAGCCGATAGAGGGCGAAAGCGCGCCAGTAGCGAGCTTCTGATGCGTAGGCTGAATTCGGGAAGCGCTGGCTGATGTCGCCGAACAACTGGGCAGCGCGACGATACTCGCCGCGGTTCAATGCTTCGCGTGCGAGGCGATAGAGCGAATCGGCGGGATCTGCCTGAGCCCACGCCTGCGGAGGAGTGTTGGCGATCGAACCGAATTGTCGCTCGAATGGAGATTGGCCCTGGACACGGTCGAACGCCATCGCTGCCCGCTCGAATGCCAGTTGTGGAGCAACGGGAGCGTAGGACATTTCCGGCGCCGACGGCATTGGCGTCATGTCCATGGGCGGGATCACCATCGGCGTCAAAGGCGCCATCTCCATCGCTGGCATCGCTGGCATCGCTGGCATCGGCGGCATCGCGTCCATCACCATCGGAGCCCATTCCATCGGCGGCATTGGTGCAATCGGAGAAAGGGAAGGCATCTCGAAATCGAAATCGAGAGGCGCCATGGCCGCATCCATCGCCCACTCCATCTCCGGAGCCGGCGCGAGATGGAAATCCAGGTCGAACCCGGCCATCGGATCGATATTCATGTGCATCGGCGGAATCGCACCAAGCTCCATTTGCATGTCCTGCAGCGCGTCGAGCCCTGCCTCGAGCCCGGAGAAATCCGGCGACGACCATTCGGCCGGCGGCGGCGTTGGCCGCTTGACCCTCGGCGCGGCAACGGGTCGTGCCGGAGCCGGCCTCGTGTCCGGCGATGGGGGAACTGGCGTCGGCGCGGGAGTCGGCTCTTGCGCACCGGACCCGCTCGAGAGAACGCAGAGGCCGAGCGCGGTCGCGATGAAAGTTGCTCTGATCATCCTTCCCTCATTCTGAGGATTGAGTTGTTGCCACAGCGGAGTTGAGACGGGAGAGAACGTCGCCCTGCTCAACCGCCTGGTGAATCAGGTCGAGATCACTCTTGTTTCGCTCGCCTCTCAGCCGGGCGATTTGCACGAGCACGAGCTCCAGGTCCTCGAGCAGCGAGCGAAGCTTGGGGTCCTCGGTTGCAGCCGGAGAATCGATGAGGAGGCGCGTCGTCACGAGAAGATCGGCGGCCTTGTTGGCGAAGGTCGCGTCGGTCTTTCCGTTTGCGTCCTTTGCCGGGAGGGAGATGAGAAGAGCGGCCGCCTGACCAAGGTAGCGGCTGGTTTGGTCGCGGTACGCGTCAGCAACTGCCGAGGTGTCGCTCGCGAGCAATGGGGAATTGGATGCAGCGGCTGCGGGAGAATTTGGGATCTGCGAGGAATTCTTTCCCGGGAAGTAGTGTCCAATTCCGATCCCGACCAGCAGCGCGGCAGCGGCCACCATCCATGGCGCGCTCGGCAGCATTCCCCGCGTCGTTGGAACCGAACGCGGCACGTTGAAATGCGCGTCCTCGATCACCGCCCACATTTCGTCGAGTGGGGGTTGTGGCGGATCGTTGAAGATGCGCGGAAGATCGCGAACCACGTCGTCCGGTTGATTCTCGTCCATCGTGCCTCTACTCCCTGAATGCAGCGAGGACTTCCCTCAGCTGCGCTCTTGCCGCGGAGAGCCGGCTCTTGCACGTCCCCTCCGGGACGCCCAGGATGCCGGCGATTTCCGCGTGCGTGTATCCCTCGATGTCATGCATTATCAGCGTGGTCCGATAAGCTTCCGAAAGATTTTCTACCGCCCGTGCAATGCATTCCTTGAGATCGGGCTCCGCTTGCGGAGTCGTAACCTCGATCGAATGCGCTTCGTCGAGCGCTACTTCACGTGCAACCCTCAGCTCGCTTCGTCTCGCGTTCGAGACCACGGTGACCGTGATCCGGTGCAGCCAGGTCGAAAACGCAGCATCGCCGCGAAACTGAGAAAGTCTGGAGAACGCGCGAATGAATGTGTCCTGCGTGAACTCGCGGGCTTTCTCCGCGTCTCCGCTCAGCCGATAGGCGAGAGAGTACACCCGGGGTGCGTGCGTGTCGTACAGCGCCCGCCCGGCCAACCGATCTCCCGCGATGACCCGGGCGATAAGCTGTCTCTCGTTCACGCGGTGATGTTATCCGCCGCCAATCTCTGTCGCGAACATTGCTTAATTAGTTCGACACAGAGACTGTCCGAATCGTTCGGCCCCTTAGCGCTTGCAAGTGCGCCGGACTTTGGGGTCAGTACTACGGATTGCGGACTAACTGCATTTCGGACTGCTGACTAACTACGAATTGGGAGACTAACTACGAATTGGGAGACTAACTGCGGATTGGGGGACAAGTGCTGCGGACTGCGGACAGGCCGCAGCCCGCAGTCCGCATCGGTCATCAGTTCGCAGCCGTTGGTCATCAGTTCGCAGTAAGTGTCCCAATCCGCAATTAGTCAGCAGTCCGCAGTGCACTTGGTCCGCAGTCCGCAGTTGTTTTTTTATTTGATTCCGCGTCTATCTCTGAGTCCCGGCTCGATCGACATTCGCAGATCGTAGGGGACGACCGGCACCGGGAAATCGGCGCTCTTGTTCCAGCCGAGCGAGCGGGCGCGGACGCGGATCATTACCTCCTGTGCTTCCGCTGGCTCACCGAATGGAGTTTTTCTCCACCGGTAAGTCTCGCGCAGGATCTGCGAGGTCATGCGGAGGCTAGCCATCGATGCGTGCGTAGTGAGAGTGACGAGCGCGCCGCCACCTTCGCGCGCGGCGCGGGAGAGCCGTACCGTCTCGGTGCCCTCGGGCTCGATTCCAGCAACGACGACGAGTGCAAATCCTCCGCAGCGAAGGAGCTCCTCCGCGCCGCGGAGTCCGTGCTTCCGATTGCGCGGTCTCACGAGGATCGGACCTTCTTCCCAAAATGGGCCGGCGACAGTGCCGAGTCCATCGATCCAGACTGCTCGCTCACCCTGGGCGACAGTGGTGTTGCAGGCAGCACGAAGGACAGCTGTCGCTCCACCTTGCGGCATCCAGACGGTGAGCCGTCCGCGGGGCAGACCGTGTCCGGGAAGGATCGAGTCGAGTACTTCGATGCCCGTCGCCACCGGCTCCGCGGTCCGATGAGTAACCGGCGTCGCATCTGGAAACTGGTGCTCGATGAGAGCGCGGATGGCGGCATTGCGATCGGACATGGCTCTGCTAGGATAGCCCGAACATATCCCGAAAGCAAGAAGGGGACCGGGTTGATAACGACATACCAAATCCCCGATACGATCAGCGGTGGAGGTGATTGTCATCACCTCCACCGCTAGCCAGTACTCAGGACCCGAGCTGTTCGGCGATCAGTTACTACCCAATTTCATTCGGGCAAGTGAAATACGGACTCCCTTCTATGGGATAGACGAAAGTGCAGACTTCCTTGTCGAACGCGGTGGCGGTGCCATGATGGGTCACGCCAGGGTCACTATCGATCGTAGCATCGAAAGTGATGACAGCACACGGAAACAGGGTGAGGTGGCAATTAGGATTGGCCGTGAACGAGGTCACTGCGACGATGTGAATCGTCTCGCCCTCGATCACGAGCGTGCCTCTGCCGGACAGATTCCCGCTGGTGTTCTGGAACCGCGCATTGGCGCTGGCAGTCGAGCCAAAACCCTGGGTGTTGTCCAATCGCAGCCATGCCGTTCCGCTAAAAGCCAAATCTGGATCGCTCGCATCAAGGGCCGCGACAACGGACGGGAGAACTGCCGCGTTGGCAAAATAGACGCCCGTAAATAATCCACTGACGGGAGTGCTGAAGACTGTGATTTGGATCGCGGCATCCACTGGAGGAGGAGGAATATTCCCGGTACCCTGAACGAGCGTGGGATTCGCTGGAGTCAACGTGCTCTGTCGAGGGGACGTGGAGTCCGTACAGGCCAGAGCGAACGCGAGAACACCTAGGGGGAGGGAGAGAGGGAGCGCGAACCGTTTCATAAAAAGGTACCGGGTTAGAAGTGATCGCTTGGCTCGCAGCTCAGCAGTAAGCTGAGGGGCTCGACTAATGTATCGGCTCGAGGCAAACTCGCTATAGGAAAAATTCGACCGCGCTCACACGTCGTCATAATCGACTTAGCCCCCGTTGGGCCACAGTAACCCACGTTCGAGCGCCCGGATCGCCCCGCGCCCAAGCCTCCACTACCAATTGAAAACATCGTCTGGCGTCGCTTTTATGACCCAGAGCTGTTGCAACCTTGCCACGCTCGAGGGCCATGACGATCTCTGTCGGGGTCACCGCGGCGTACAAACGCTGGCGAAGGATCTTGTCGGCCTCCGCAAATCTCCCGGCACTGGCCAGAAGCTGCGCGGTCGTCAGTCGATCAAGCTCGCAGCGAAGACATCCCGTGTCGGAGAGTGTAGCGAAGGCGCGTAGTGCAGTGAGAGTATCGCGGCGGGCCAGGGTGAGATACGCGTGAGCGGCCGCGGAATTGTATGCAGCGGTCGCGCGGTTCTCAGGTTTCCCGTTGGCAAGGGCCGAATCGTAGACGCGGATCAACTGCGATATCGAATTCGAGTCGCCACGCGCTGCCCACCATGCCAGGGCGGTGTGAACCTGTGGTGTGCGGGCCGCGAGCCAGCGCGCGAAAACGGCGTTCGCGGTATCGGTTTCGACAGCTCCGAGCAGTGCGAGCTGCGCAAAAAGTCGCGACGGACGTGTCCCGATCGAGAGGTATGACTCGCTCAACCTTCCGCGATACGCGAGTTGAAGCGGCAGCGAGCTTTGAAGTCGAACCGAGTCCTGCGCGAACTGAGGAGAACCCCTTGGACGCGCCGCAGCTGTGCGCAGCAAGCGCAGCGCAGTCTCCGCAGGATCAGTCAAGCGACGTACGATCATCCACCCATCGAACAGCACATCGGTCGGCGCCGCCGCGAGCAGTCGCGAGCTCTCGCTCTTCAGCGCCGGATCCGTGAGTGCTTCGAGCAGTTGAATGCCGGCCGCGTGCTGTCCGCCCGGGTTGTGCGCAAGGTACTCGCGAGCCGCACCGCGACCCTCGATCGCGCCACCGAGGGTGTAGCCGAGCTCGACGAGATGGATGTAACCCGGCGAAAACGCTGAATCGAGTGTTATCGATCGTTTGAACGCATCGCGAACACTCTCCTCGCTGACGTCGAAGATGCTCCCGTATCCGTGATGGAAGCGTGCTTCGCCCACCACGTACCACACTTCCGGATCGTCGGGATATTTTTTCGCAGCCTCATTGACTGTCGCAAACAGTCTTCGGGCGAGACGCCAGTTCGGAAGATTGGGATCGCCACCCTGAAGCGCCGAGCTGAGAGAATCGGCCGTAATCAGCAGGCTGTCGCGCGGGGAAAGGCTCCGAATTCGCGAGCCAGCACGAAGTGCGAAGGCGCGGGTAGCCGAGTCAGTCTCGCTGGTCTGCCATGCGGTAACCTGTCCGGCCCGTCTCAGCGCCAGAGCAAAGCCAGTGTCGATCGAAATTGCGCGCGCATACGAAGCCGCCGCGGAATCCCACGATGTTTTGCGGTAGTACTGCTCGCCTTGCAGAAAAGCCTTGAGGGCGAGAGCGGAATTCGACCCAATCGAGGTCGTGCGGACCGCTCCGATGCGGTGCCTTTTGCCGAGCTCACTGAGGACATTGATGGTGAGACGGTCGGCAGCTTTCTCGACGCTGCCAACGAGAGCGTCTTCATCGACGAGGACCGAATCCGTCGTGGCGTCCACCAGTCCATAGTGCACGCGTACCGAATCGCCGATTGATGTCACCAGCGACCCGTAAATCGCATACCTCGCCTTGAGGTTGCGGGCCAGCTGCTCCGCAGGGTTCCGATCCGAACGAGTGCCAGCTTTCCAGCCTCTGATCGCGAGCGTCGGCGACACCGTGCGAAGAGGTCCGGCGCCGTCGATGTTGCGCGCCAGCAAATCGACGATGCCTTCGTGCCAGAGCCCAAGATCCGAACTTGCGTCGAACGGAGCCACGACAACGGTTACAGCTTCCGGCGGACCAGCGGGGACGTGCGTTCGTGCGTAGAGGCCGACCGCGACGGCGAAGAGGAGAAGAAACAGGCCGGCCGCGATCTTTCGCCTGGAGATCTTCCGCAATCTTCGAACGCTGATCGCGCGAGAGATTTTCGACAGACGCGGCGTGGCCTGGCCCAGCGCGCTGATCAACTCGCTCGCGCTCTGAAACCGGTCGTCGGGATTCTTCTTCAGGGACTTCTCGATTGCTCGGCATACCGGGATCGGAACGTCGTCGCGCAGATAATCGAGACGAGGCGGAGCTTGGGTGAGATTTGCGGCAAGAATCGCCTGAGTCGTCGCTCCGGTGAACGGTGGCGAGCCGGCCAGCATCTCGTGTCCGACGACGCCCAGCGCGTAGATGTCGGCGCGATGATCGACCTCAGTCCCTCCCAGCGACTGCTCGGGCGCCATGTAGCCGACGGTGCCCATGGACATTCCCGTGCGAGTAATTCGAGAATGCGGAGCCTCGCCGGGGAGCGACAGCGCCGCGGCAATTCCGAAGTCGGCGAGTATCGCATGGCCATCCTGCAGCAGGATGTTCTCGGGCTTGATGTCGCGATGAATTACGGACTGCTTGTGCGCGTACGAAAGCGCGGACGCGACTTCGCAAAGGATCCTGACCGAGTCATCTATCGGAAGCTGCTTCTCGCGCTTGAGTCTCTCGCGGAGTGATTCGCCGGAGATGAACGGCATCACGTAATACATGAGACCGTCTTTGAGTCCGGCCGTGATGATCGGCAGAATGTTCGGATGCTGCAGGTGCGCTGTGACTTCGCTTTCGCGCTTGAAGCGCGCGGCCATCATGTCGCTGGTGAGCTCGGGCGGCAGGATCTTGATGACGATCTTGCGGTTGAGCGCGAGATCCGTCGCGCGAAACAGTCTGCTCATGCCTCCACCGCGTAGCTCTTCGTCGACGCGATAGGCGTCGGCGAAGCTCTTTCGCAGGTGTTCGAGCAGGTCGTCCACGCGTGCACGTCTCCAGAGAGGGATTCCGGTCAAAACATACGGCGGGGCCTCTAAACCCGCGACGGCAAAAAACGGCGTTACGGGTGGTGGTCGCGCCGTTCGGGACGACTTCTTCCTTCGGGTGTAGAATGATCATGACCGGGTTTTCAGGCCTGATTTATGAATTACCGCTCTCTGCCGGATCCCGCCGCCGTATGCCCCTCATCAAATCCAAGGCTCATGCATTTACCTTCGCTCAATAGATACTTGTCAATTGAGGTGTTCGCCTCCTTCGCACTTCTTGCCTCGCTCGCGTGCGCAGCGAGCAATGACGCAAGACCGTCCCCGTCTGGGGAAGCGATTCCGTCGCAGGGCTCACCGGGCGCAACCAGCACCACGCAAAGTGGAACGGTGACGGGTTCATCCGTCATTCCAACCGCGCAGGCGGCCATGTCGACTTCAGCGGCGCAAACATCGCCTGGCACGGCGTCGAGCACCGCCAAGGGCGTCGGAAAAGATTCAACTCCCGACCCGCCTATCTCGGTCCCAACCGTGAAGGGGCGCACCAGGAGAGACAGTCTCGAGCTCGTAAAAGCCGTAAGAACCGGACTCAAGAGTACCGCCTGGCCGGTAAAGACCGCGCCGCCACTGCCGGGATCGATTCTGCCGGCCCACAGAATTGTCGCCTTCTACGGGAATCCTCTGTCGAAGAAAATGGGGATCCTCGGCGAGTTGCCACCTGATCAGATGCTGGCGCGCTTCGACCAGAAACTCGACGAATGGCGTAAAGCGGATCCGACCCATCCCGTGCAGCCGGCGCTGCACCTCATTGCGGTTGTGGCGCAAGGCATTCCAGGCCGGGATGGGAAATATCGCATGCGCATGACCGACAGCCTGGTCAACATGGTATATGGATGGGCGCAAAAGAAAAACGCGCTGCTCTTTCTCGACGTGCAGGTTGGTCAGAGCACGGTCCAGGAGGAGCTGCCTCGTCTCATTCCGTTTCTGAAACGTCCGAACGTCATGCTCGGCATCGACCCGGAGTTTTCGATGAAGTTCGGGGATCCGCCCGGCAGGAAAATCGGCACCATGAGCGCGGCGGACGTGAATTACGCCATCGGTCTTCTGGCGGATGTCGTGAAGCAGAACAATCTTCCGCCAAAGGTGCTGATCGTGCACCGATTCACCAGGCCGATGCTCACCAATTCAAATGCAATCAAGCTCGATCCGCGCGTGCAGGTCGTGATCAACATGGATGGGTGGGGCCAACCCTGGCTCAAGTACGATTCATACCGGGCTTACGTCGAGGCGGAGCCGGTGCAGTTCACCGGGTTCAAGCTCTTTTTTCACAACGACACCAAGAAGCACGACCCACTTCTCACTCCGCCGGAAGTGCTGATGCTGAACCCGAAGCCGCTCTACATCCAATACCAGTAGCAAGTTCACGTTCGGTAGCGTGGACTCCCTACACGCGCGATTCCCGCTCGCTCGACATTGAGCGTGGTCATATTATTGAGCGATCGCTGTCTACAGCGATCGCTCTTTCTTTTGCGGTAACGGAGGCAGGATGACTACGAGGCGGGAATTCCTCTCGAGCATGGCGGTTGCCGGGCTCGCGGCGCAACCGGTTTTTCGCGAGCACGCGATCAAGTCATTGTTCCGGGCTAACGCGATCGCCGGCGATCGTTCGCCGACAGCTGTGGCGGACGACGAGTCATACTGGGCGGAGATCCAGCGCGCCTTCGACGCCGATCGCACGATGATCAATCTCAACAACGGCGGCTGCAGCCCGACGCCGAGTCACGTGCTCGAGGCGATGATTCGCGATCTCAGATTCTCGAACGAGCTGCCCGTCGAGCACATGTGGCGCGTGCTCGAGCCCCGAATCGAGAGCGTGAGGAGAGATCTCGCCGATGACTTCGGCTGCGACCTCGAGGAGATGGCTATCACGCGCAACGCATCCGAAGCGAACGAAATCATGATCTTCGGGCTCGACCTGAAACGCGGCGACGAGGTCGTGCTCACGAACCAGAATTACCCGCGCATGATCACCGCCTGGGACCAGCGCGCCCGCCGCGAAGGAATCGTCGTCAAGCAGGTCTCGTTCAAGGTGCCGCCGCCGTCGGACGATTATCTGGTCGAGCGGTTCAGGTCGGCGATCACGCCGCGCACGAAAGTCATCGAAGTCACTCACATCACCAACCTTACCGGTCAGATCATGCCGGTCCGTCGCATCGTCGAGATGGCGCGCCCCCTCGGGATCGAAGTGTTCGTGGATGGCGCGCACGCTTACGCGCACTTCCCGTTCAAGCGCGACGATCTCAAGTGTGATTATTACGGGACGAGCCTGCACAAGTGGCTGCTCGCGCCGGTCGGGACCGGATTTCTCTACGTCCGAAAGGACAAGCAGAAGAGTCTGTGGCCTTTGATGGCGGCGGCTCCGACGCAGGACAACGACATCAGGAAATATGAGGAGATCGGTACTCATCCCGCCGCTAATCACAACGCGATTTCAGCGGCGCTCGCGTTTCACCATGGCATTGGCATCGACCGGAAGGTCGCCCGTCTCCGCTACCTGCGTGATCGATGGGCGAAGCGCGTCGTGGCCGAGAGCTCGCGGGTGTCAGTGCTGACACCACTGGATAACAAGCAGTCGGGAGCGATCGCCCTCTTTCAGGTCGAAGGCATCGACAACGTCAAGCTCGGCGCGTGGCTTCTCAATCAGCACCGGATCGTGAACACGCCCATCGTGCATCCCGAGTTCAAGGGAATCCGCATCACGCCGAACGTGTACACGACACTCGACGAAATCGATATTTTCGCCGACAAGGTTCTCGAGGCGGTAAAGAAGGGGATCCCGGCATGATTGTGTTCATCGCAATCGGTCTGGCGGCTGGCCTTCTGGCGGGGATGTTTGGAATCGGTGGGGGGATTATCATCGGACCCGCGTTGATACTATGGGCCCGATTCGCACCGCAGATGGCGACGGGGACATCGCTCGGCGCCCTGCTCCTGCCTGTGGGCGCGCTCGGCGCGTGGGAGTACTACCGGCGCGGGCACCTCAACATCGTCGCGTCGCTGTGGATTGCGCTCGGACTTTTTATCGGCGCGTGGTTCGGTGCACGGCTGGCGCAGAGTCTGTCGGGTCCGCAGCTCCAGAAAGCGTTCGCCGTCTTTCTCGTGCTCATCGCGATCAGAGTCTGGATAAAAGCCTGAGGCGGGGCGTACGGATCGCGTCTCGACGGCTGGGCACAGGAGTACATAAGCGGGGAGCTCTTAGCTGCTTAGTGTCTTAGCTAGGAGCTCAAACGAAAACCTCTCCATCTCAATCTATGATTCTTCTCAGAACGGCATCGCTGCTGATCATCTCCAACATCTTCATGACCTTCGCGTGGTACGGGCATCTGCGGAATCTCAGCGACAAGAAGTGGTACATAGCCGTGGTGATCAGCTGGGGGATCGCCCTCTTCGAGTACATGTTTATGATTCCCGCGAATCGCATCGGAGCGACCGAGCTATCGCTTCCACAGCTCAAGATTCTTCAGGAAGCGATTACGCTAGGAGCTTCTGCGGCGTAGGGAGCTTCGGATCGCAGGTTTCAAAGCTGCACCAGGTGGCCGTACACAGAAGCTCTCAGCTAAACAGCTAAGCAGCTAAGAGCTCCCCGCTTATGTACTCCTATAGCCAGCTAGCCGCATCGACCCTTCCTAGACAGCTCTTATTTCGGGGTACTTCCAGAACGCCCACAGAACGTAGAGCAGCATCGCAACGCCGCCGCTGAAGACTGCCCACTCCACGCCGACGAATCTCGCCATCGCGCCGGCGATGAAGGAGCCGATCGGCGTGAAGCCGACATAGACGAAGACGTAGGTGGCCATCACCCGTCCGCGGAGCTCGTCGGGGACTACTGACTGAAGGATTCCATTCGCAAGCGCACCGTTGATCAGCATCGTGAGTCCGAGCGCGAGCAGGATGACCGCGGCGACGTGAACGGAGCGAGCGAGCGAAAAGAGAATCGTGAGGCCAGCGAACGCGTACGCGGTGGCGTTGAACAATCTTCCGCGACGGATACGAGCGCCCAATCCCGCCAGCGAGAGCGCGCCTGTGAGCGCTCCGATCCCCACGAAAGTCAGCAGCAGTCCGTATCCGCTCGCGCCGGTGTGCAGGACGTCGCGCGCTACGACGGGCATCATCGTCAAATACTGAAATCCAAAAATGGAATAGACGGCGATCACACCCATCAACCCGGAGACCGACCGCGAGCTGCGTATGTAGTCGACACCCTGTTTTAGCTGCTCGAATGGCGACACCAGATGTTGCACGGGAGTCCACCGTGGCAGCCTGATCTGGGCGAGACTGGCGAGCACCGCGAAATAGCTGATAGCGTTGATCCCGAAACACCACGCGAGGCCGAACTTGGCAAGAATTATCGCGGCGATCGAAGGGCCGACGATGCGCGCCAGATTGAATCCGCCGGAGTTGAGCGCTATCGCATCGACGAGATCCTCGCGCGCAACCAGCTCCACGGTCATCGCCTGGCGCGCCGGAATCTC
>DASWDV010000208.1:0-8363 GCA_036395075.1 Gemmatimonadaceae bacterium
AACAGACCAGCGCTGTACTCGCGCAGCCCAATCCGGCTGCCACAGAGTGAAGGTCGGAATACTCGGCGGCGGCCAGCTCGGAAGAATGCTGGCGCTCGCTGGTTACCAACTCGGCATCGAGTTCAGGTTCTTCGATCCAAACGCCGGCGCGCCAGTTGGACAAATCGGACGGCTGATCGCGGCTGACTACGACGATTACGCAGCGCTCGACCGCTTTCTCGATGGTCTCGACGTGGTCACATACGAGTTCGAGAGCATTCCTCTGGCGGCGGTGGAATTCGTCGCGGAGCGCGTGAAAGTTTTCCCGCCGGTCAAGGCGCTGGAGACGGCGCAGGATCGCCTATTCGAAAAGCAGCTCTTTCAGGAGCTGCAAATCCCGACGCCGAAGTTTGCTCGAGTCGACAGCGTTGACGATTTGCACGGCGCGGTGTCGCGCATTGGATTGCCCGCGATCCTCAAGACCCGAAGAATGGGATACGACGGAAAGGGCCAGGCCGTAATTCCCAACTCGTCAGCCATCGACTCCGCGTGGCGCACGTTCGGGGCGGCGCCGCTACTGCTGGAAGAATACGTTGCCTTCCAGCACGAGATCTCGGTAATCGGCGTTCGCGACTGCGAGGGAGGGCAGATGTACTATCCGCCGATTGAGAACGTGCACAGGGAAGGAGTCCTGCGTAAATCGACGGCGCCCGCTCCCAGTGTGACGCCGGAGCTCGCCGCGCTCGGAATCGAATACTGCCGCCGGCTGATGGATCGTCTCGAATACGTCGGCGTTCTGGCGCTGGAGCTTTTTTCAACCGACGGAATTCTGCTCGCCAACGAGATGGCTCCGCGAGTCCATAATTCGGGTCACTGGACGATCGAGGGTGCTGAAACCAGCCAGTTCGAGAACCATCTGCGCGCCGTGGTAGGCTTGCCTCTGGGAGTCACGACGACAAGGGGCAGCTCGGTAATGTTCAACATTCTGGGACACATTCCGCCCATTGAGGGCGTATTGGCGGTGGAGGGGGCGCACCTGCACCTCTATGGGAAAGCACCAACAGAGCGGCGCAAAGTCGGGCACGTGACGCTGGTAGCGCAGAACGCCAGCGGCCTCGAGCGACGGACGAGAGAGCTGGCAGAGGTGCTGGGACCGGGGAACTGCTAACTGCAACCGACCACTACCAGCTGGGGGCCCTGAGCGGAACGGCTGGCAGCCCGGGGCCGGCTCCAAGCTCCTGACCGCTCCGCCGGCAGCTCCAGGCTGGTAGTCTTCAGTTGCAGTTACTCCCCGGATTCAAACCATAAATCCGTCCGGGCTGTCGTATCGGCAGCTATCGGAAATGCCTATTGCCGCGTATTCAAACCTTTGAGCCGCTCGAGCTATCCAATCACGCAACAAAGTCGGGACAACGATTTAATGGCGGCGGCACTCTCGAACGCGGTACGCGTACCAATGGGTGATTCCACGGACGTGACATTGGCCGCGGGCGGAGATCGTCAGGCTTTCGAACGGCTATACCGGGCGCACGCGAACAGAGTGTTCTCGCTTTGCGCCAGGATGGCCGGAAGTCGGATCAGGGGAGAGGAGCTGACCCAGGATGTGTTCGTGAGGACCTGGGAAAAGCTGCCGCAGTTCAGGGGGGAAAGCGCGTTTTCGACCTGGCTGCATCGGCTCGCGGTGAACGTGGTACTGAATGCACGGAAGACCGAGGGCAAGCAGGCCTTGCGGACAGAGCAAAGCGATGTGGAGGACGATCGGCGGGACGAGATGGCGCGAGCGCCGCTTCACATTGAAAGGATGGACCTGCAAGCGGCAATTTCGAAATTGCCGGACGGAGCGCGAAAGATTTTCGTGCTCCACGATGTGGAAGGATACAAGCACGAGGAGATCGCGGAGATGCTGGGTATCACCTCGGGCGGAAGCAAGGCGCAGCTCCACCGCGCGCGACTTCTTTTGAGAGAGGCACTGGAACGATGACTACCACGAACATGACCTGCGACGCATTCGATGCCGCGCTCCCCGATTACCTCGAGGGAACGCTGGATGATTCGATGCGCGCTTCGGTCGGACGCCATTTGAGCGAGTGCGTGCGTTGTGCCAGCGTTCTGAGAGACATCGACAACATTCGAGAGGAGGCCTCGGCGCTTCCGGAGCTCGTTCCGTCGCGTGACTTGTGGCAGGGAATCGAGGCGCGTATTGCGGCGCCGGTAATCCCATTCGCGTCGCGGCCACAGCGGCAGAGACGATTTGCACCGGCATGGATGGGAGTCGCCGCAGCGGCGCTGATCGTCAGCACCGCCGGTATTACCTATATGCTGACCGCACGGTCATTGCAATCGACTCCGAACGCAAAGCTCGCTCAGACGACGCCTGATGTTCGACAGGTGCAATCCAGTGGCGGATCAGATTCCGGATCCGCGGAAACCTCCAGCGCGCCACCGCCCGTTGATGTCGGAGGTACGAGCGTTGAGCGACGCGGAGCGGTGTCACGCCTGGCGACTGAGGACGGCGCCGGTCGTTCAGGGACCGTACCGGCGGTGATGGCGAGTCGGTCCGAGCAAACAGAGCGGGCTTATTCCGATCTTGTTTACGGAAAAGAAATCGAGATGCTTCAGCGGGTTGTGAGCCAGCGGAAGACGATGCTCGATTCTTCGACGGTTGCGATCATCGAAAAAAATCTGCAGATCATCGACGCTGCCATCGAGCAGAGCAGGGCCGCCCTCGCAAGAGATCCGGCCAGCCGTCTACTCGACCAGCAGCTGACACATGCTCTCGACAAAAAGGTCGAGTTACTGAGGACGGCAGCGATGCTGCCGGCAAGCATCTAGAGTGAGAAACGAAATGAAGCTCATACGCCACGTGATCGCGGCAGCAGCGTTGGCAGCGGCTCTACCGATGTCCGTGAGGGCTCAGGACGAGCCGGGCGTGCAGATACGTGGACTCAATCGGATCGACACCACCGTCAGGCTTGACCGCGGCGGCTCGGTTGATCTCTCGCTGATATCCGGACGCATCCGTGTCACAGGATGGGATCGCCCCGATGTTAAAGTCTCTGCTTCCATCGAGAGTGGGGTGCTTCGCTTCAGCGCCAACTCTTCGCGAGTAGAGCTGAGCGTGGAGGACTCCGATGAAGGGGGTCGGCGAGGGCGACGACACAACGACGTTGGCGACGCGCAGTACAATGTGTCGGTTCCGCGCGGCTCGCGGCTGATCCTCGAAGCGGTCTCCGGCGACATAACCGCCAAGGGCTCGCAAGGGGAGATCGAAGCGACGAGCGTGAGCGGCGACGTCGACGTCGCCGATGGCATGCGTACCGTAAGTGTGGAATCCGTGTCTGGCTCCGCGCGCGCGGCACAGGTGAATGGGAATCTCCGTGCCGAGACGGTCAGTGGCGACTGCAGCGCGCAGAATGTGGCCGGCAACGTCGAGGCGAGCTCGGTCAGCGGGAACCTCCGGCTAACGGGTATACAATCGAAGGATGTCCGAACCGAGACGGTGAGCGGCGACATCATTTACGCGGGAAGCATCGAGCCCGCGGGGCGGTACAGCTTCGAGGCCCACTCGGGGACGATCCGTCTGGACATCCCGCGCGGCGCCGGAGCGCAATTCAGTGTCGAAACATTCAGCGGCGATCTCAGCACCGATTTTCCGGTGACGATCCCTCCCAGCCCGAGCGGTAGACATCGAGAGGGACGCGTAGAGTTCACGATCGGCGACGGCAGGGCCAGAGTAACGGCGCAAACGTTCAGCGGGCGAATAGTGATCAACAACGGCTCAGACGCAACCACCCGGAGAGATGATGAATAGCAAAGGACTTTGGCCAGTTCTGGCCCTGCTTATCGCAGTGCCCGTGGTCGGCGCGCAGCAGCAGTTTGGACGCGACTCCGATGTCTGGCACTGGGACGGGAAGGTGGAGGCCGGTCGCTGGATGAACGTGTTCAACGTCAACGGTTCGGTAGACTTTCTTCCGAGCAATGACAACATGGTCCATCTGACCGCCGAGAAGAGGTCGAACGGACGCGAGCTCGACGACATCCATTTCGAGGTAGTGCAATCCGGCGGCAACGTGACGATCTGCGCCATTTGGAACAACAGCTCACGCTGCGAGGAGGACGGGCTGGAACAGTTCCGCCACCGCGGAAACAACGAGAACCACTCATCGGTCAAGTTCACGGTTCTCGTTCCCCGCGCTGTGCGGGTGGGCGCGCATTCCGTGAACGGCGGGGTGTCGGTGCGCGACGTGGGCGCGGAAGTCCACGCCAACACCGTGAACGGCGGCGTTGTAGTCCATAATAGCGGTGGTCCGGTGCGCGCCAATACTGTGAACGGTGGCGTTGATGTATCCACATCGATTGGGCCGGTAAGCGCTGAGACGATCAACGGAAACGTCGACGCGAGGATGGCAGCACTTCAGGGCGACGAAGACATGGATTTCAAGACCGTCAACGGATCGGTTTCGATCTACGTCCCGGCCAGCTTCGGCGGGCACTTCCGGTTCGATACCGTGCACGGTGGAATCGACAGCGACTTCCCGATGACTATGTCGGGGAAGTGGGGCCCGCGCCACGCGTCCGGCATTATCGGAAATGGCAGTCGTGACATCCGCGCGAGCAGCGTGAACGGCAGCATCGAGCTGAGAAGGCAATAGACCGCCGGTCGGGAAGCGGGAGGCGATAGCTTTGGTCCGCAGCGCGCGGGTTTAGGGCGAAACCGCGACGCCCCACGGCTGACGGCCGACCTTCACAGTCGCAATGACCTTTCGCCCTCGGGCGTCGATCACACTCATCGAGTCGGATAGACCGTCGGCGGTATAGACCGTCCGCCCGTCCGGAGAAACAGCGATTCCCCACGGACGCTTGCCGACCGGAATTCTTCCGACCACCGCATTTCTCGCAACATCGATCACTGATACCACGTTCGCATTTCCATTTGCGACGTAGATGAATTTGCCGTCAGGCGAGACGGCCAGGCCAACGGGTTTGCCCTGACGGCCCTCGAGCGGGATCGTGCTCGTCACCATCCAAGACTTCGCATCGACCACCGTAAGGCTTCCACCGATCTCCGCAGTCACATAAACGCGCTTGCCGTTGGGCGAAAACGCGACCGCGCGCGGCCGCACATCGACGAGGAAATTCGCGACGACCTTGTTCGCCCTCGTGTCGATAACCGAAACGCTGTTGCTGGTCTCGGCGGTCACGCACACCCATCGTCCGTCGGGGGAGACCGCGACTCCCTCCGGCTCGATGCCGACGATCAGCGCGGCAACGATCTTTCGCGTTGCGATGTCGGTCGCTGACGCGGAGCTGCCGTCTTCGTTGGCGGCGTAGAACCGTTTGCCGTCGGGAGTGATTGCAAAACGTTCCGGATCGCTACCGGCAGGATAGATCCCATCGATGCGATCGGAGGCAACATCGATGGAGACGATCGCGTCGCCACTGGTTCGCACCGTCTTCTGCGGATCACTCAGGGCTACGAAGAGTTGCTTCCCGCCAGGAGCGAATTGAATTCCTCGCGGTCGCTGTGGAAGGGCGATCGTCCTCGTGACTTTCAAGGTTTGCCCGTCGACAAGCGTTACCGAGTGGCCAGCCTCGTTGCTAACAGCGATGAGGCCGCCATGCTGGCATTCAGCCCTTGTCGCAGCGAGACAAGCCGCGCCGACAAACGGAAGCAGCAGGCTCGCACGTGATCTAATCCTGATCTGTGGAAGCGACATTAACGTCTGCTCCACGGACATCGTGGCGCTGTAGGTGACGAGATCAGTCGGTCGAGCACCTGGCTCGCTCGTTGCGGCGGAGCAGCTGCGCTTCCTGTGAGAGAGATGTCGCGTAGCTCCGGCACATCGCGGAGAGTCTGCTCGCGCGAACGGGGTGGCCCCGTCGTGGGGAGGGCCGCGTAGAGGGGTTGTCGCAGCTGATGATCAGCCAGGCGGAAGCTGAGCGGCCATCCCTTGTGGCCGTCGAACTGCGTACTCGGTGACTCGAGATACGCCAACAGCCTGGAAGGCTCGGTCGATCGCGTTCGCAAGCTTGTCTCGGCGACGATTTTTACCGACGCCCACCCTGCCCATGCGTCGCCGTTCATCCCTGCGTGGAATCTGGCGCGGTAGCGGTCATTTATCTGGCTGGCTCCGTATCGCTCGAGCGTCGATCCCCACAGGACTACGGAGTCGGGACGGGCGGGTGCCGCGCTAAGTGCCGCGGCGACGCTGCCCCGCGTCAGTGCACGCGCTGCATTCGCGTACATGGCGTCGGTCCCTTCGATGTGAAACGTGTAGCGCCTGCACGCCGAACGCAGAGACTGGGATCGCGATGCGACGTTCAAGAAAAGAATGTGGTGATCCTCGGCAAACCTCGATAACGCGTCGGCGTTTTGCGGCGAGCTGCCGATCAGCACCTGAATCTGACGCTGAGATAGCAATTGTGCGGCGGCGGCCGTCGCGTCTTTCCCGGTCGCCGCTTCGTACAGCACGACGTCGTCGCCGAAAAGCGTGGCGGTTTGCCTGGCTTCACCGGCGCCGAGACGCACGCCATGGACGACGGATTCCTCAGAGCGGGCGAGGGCGGGAGCACTGGAGCTCACCAAGCCGATCCGCAACGAATCATGGGTTGCTTGTTGCTGTCCGTTCGCTGCGGATCCGGCGGCAAGAGAACAGAGAATTGCGGGCGCCAACGATCTGATGGTAGTTCCCATCAGCGGACAGGTTTTGACGACGCGAGTAACGTCAGACCAACGTACACGGACCGCTGCAATCCCGACTCATAGAATTTCCCGCCCGCCGCGTTGACGGTCACCGAGGAGACATAACGTCGGTTCAGCAGGTTTTGAGCGCCGACTGTAACCTCGGCGCCCGAGACTCCCCATAGCGCGCTCGACAACAATCTCGCGTTGAGGATCCCATAGCCGGGCGCGGCTTCCGAGTTTGCATCGTTCACGAACATTCTGTCGGAGATCGTCGCTTCCATCACGAGCGTCGCAAGCGGGCTGTGGAATGCCGCGGTCGTCTGGAAGATGTGACGCGGGATCCCCGGGATCTGATTTCCCGCGTAGTGAGCCGTGTCCACCGTAAAATCCACGAAGCGATAATTCGCGTATGTATAAGCGCCGCCCAGCTCGACCTGCCTCAGTGCATACCCGAGGCCGAGCTCGAGACCGTGCCGAGAGGTTCGGCCGGCATTCCGGAAGTAGCGGCGGCCGCCACTGGCCGGAATATCAAAGGGAATCAGCTCGTCGTGCACCGTAGAGGCGAATAGCGCAGCGTTGTATTGCAGGCCTGATGCGTCGATGCCCTTGACGCCCACCTCATATGTGAGAGATCGCTGGGGCTGGAGGTCGCGGTTTATCCCTCCCGCCCCGCTGGGTTGGTTCCCTAGTTCCGTTGCCGTCGGAGTCTCGAAGGCGGACGAGACGTTGGCATACGCACTGTGCGATTCCGACAGCCTCGCCAGAATACCGACCATCGGACTTACCGCAGCGAGAAGGCGGTGGCCCGAGTCATCGGGATTCGTGGCGTCGATCAACTTGTCCCGGACACGAAATCGCACCGCATCCGCGCGCGCGGAGGCAGTCAGGGTGTATCGGTCTCCGAGCCCGACCTCGTCACGAATGTAGGAGCCGACGGAAGAAACGATCTCGCGCTGATTCAACGTCACCGTGCCCCGCTCGACACCAACGATCGGGCATGTCGGCGTCGGAGTTGTCGGCGCCGGAACGTTGTTGCAGTTGGTGTAATTCCGCCGCAGGTCGTTCTGCAGCTGAAGCTCTGTTCCGAGCGTGAGTCGATGGGTCGTGGCGAGGAAGTCAAAAGGAAGCGTCGCGCGGATATTGCCGCCCGACGTCGTGCGACCAACGTCGACGATCCCGAATGTCAGCGGATTGTCCAACGCGCGCGTGCCGACGTAACCCGTGGCTTCGATCTCGCCTCGTGAAGCGGTGTGACGCGCCGTGACTCCGAGCTGCGACTGCCTGACGGCCTTGCGCGCGCCCTTCCGTACCGAGAGCGGATCGGCCATTCGCGGATCGGCCTCGAACTGAGCTCTCGTCAGCGCTCCCGGGTTCTCCGCGACCGGCGTATGCACTCCCAGCCATTCGAGTGCGTACGATTGACTGTCCCGATCGTAGGACGCACGCGCGAATCCGTTTGTCATCCGCTGTCGCGAGTAGTCGCGGTACCCACCGTTCTCTGTTCGCGTGATGTTTGCCTGATAGCCAAATCCAGCCGTTGCGCCTCCTGCTTTCGCGACAACTCGTCGCGAGCCAAACGCTCCGTTCCACGCCCGAATGGCTGCCGAGACGGGCACTGGAAGCGGGTCGCTGGTCCGAAGATCGATGACGCCGCCTCCAGCATTGCCATAGAGCGATGAAGCGCTGCCGCGCATTACTT
>DASWDV010000209.1:0-12573 GCA_036395075.1 Gemmatimonadaceae bacterium
GTCATCGCCGTGGACCTCCAAAAACCGCGCTGCGCCGTCGGTCATTGCGAGCGGACAACTGTACAGCGCCGACGACGGGGCAAAGAGATACAGCCGCGCGAACTGATCGATTCGCGAGTGAGAGCCGTGAGCGCGTTCATACGCTGTCGCGACGATACCTTCCGTGGCCGAGATTCGGTCGAGCTCGCGCCAGGCGTCGCTCGTCTCGATATGATCGATGCGTCGTCCCCAAGCGTCGTACGGGACATGTCGAGGTGGGGACGCCTCCGCCGCTTCGTCGAGCGCGAGAATATCGGTTACGACTCGAGACCCAAGTCGGCGGAGGTCGGGCTCGATCTCGGCGAGCATCTTTGGAGGCAGTCGCCAGCGAAGATAGGCGCGTAGCAGCGCGTCATCGTCGTACTGATTGCCGAGCCTTGGCGGGTCCTGAAAGAACTCGGCGTTTGATGTAGGCATCCGTCAGCTGGTCCAAGCCTTGATCCGTGAATCTGTCGAATGCGGCCATGGCAAAGCAAATATGCCCGACTGGACTTACCCGACTCTTCAAGTAGTCTTCAGAATGCGGACGATTTCCGTCCGCTGAAAGAACTCGGCCCAACCCAGTGCGTCGCTGTCGTGTTTGCTGTCGTGGATGGTGGGGTCAGCGCCAGCGTCCATCAGCACGCGCGCAACCTCGACGTGACCTCCAAGGACGGCGAGATGCAACGGCGTCACCGCGGCGTCCCAGTGATTCCATAGTCCGTTAGGATCCGCGCCGTGATCGAGCAGCCACTTCACCGCCGCGACGTCGTTTCGCTTGGCCATCAAATGCAGCGCGCCACTATCCGCCTCGATCAACCTGGGATTCTCGCGCAGCAGTCGCACCGCCGTCTCCGAGTCGGCCAACGCCAGAGCGGCGACGAGATCCAGCGAGTTGCCATGCGAAGCGCGATGTCCGCGCTCGGCGCTCACCAGCTCCGCGGAAGTCATCTCGCGAATTTTCTCCATTACGCGGCGATCGACGTCTGGGACGGTCGCATATGCAGCGGCCGGCATGCCCGAATCATCGACGGCGAGCGGGTCGGCACCAAGATCGAGCAGGAGCGCAATCATTTCGGGGCGATTTTTCCGCACCGCGTAGTGCAACGGCAGCTGATTGTTTTCATTCCGGCTCATGCGCCTGTTGAGCGCTGACGGATCGGCGGTGACGATGCGGCGAACTTCGTCGCCGAGATTGAGCGAGATCGCTGAAAAGATGTGATGACGCGCGCCGCGACTGACGAGCAAGTCCGCGATCGCGCGATGGGTGGCGTCGTCGCATCCCTCCCAGCTTGTTCCCCAACCAATCACTTCGAGCTCGTGGTCGTCGCCTCGACCAACGACGTCGCCGCCCGCATCGGCCAGGCGCTCTACAACATCGCGATGACCACCCGCGGCGGCCCAGTGCATCGCGTAAGTGTTGTCGCCCTTCTCGCGGGTGTTCACATCGAGCCCGCGCTTCAGCAGCAGATCAACGGCGCCGACCCGTCCATTATGAGCAGCAGCGTGCAGCAACGACCACTCGTACGGCTTAGCGCGGGCGTGCAGCTTCTCGGGGTGCGCGTCGAGAAGCGATGCGAGCCTGGCAACGTCGCCCTTTCTGGCCGCCTCGAAGAGCTGACCATCGATCGAGGACGCAGACTCATGGGCCTGTTCGTACATAGGACAGCTCCATTCCTTCGAAAGGGGACGAGCCCTTTTTCATGCGCCCGTGGTCCGCCGTCGCGGCGCCTGACGAAATCCTAGTCCGGGGCTCTGTTCCGGACAAGACCAAAAGTCCCAGTCCGGAACTGAGGCCAAGAGAAGAGCGAAAAGCCCGGATAGCAGGCGATACTTCTCTGTCATATGGCCACTGCATTGCCGGCACTCATTACCAGCGACAGAACGTTCCAGCCACGAACCCATGCGATGGAACAATGCGAATTGGAGCGCGAGCTGGCACAGCTGCACAGCGAGAGCTGGGGATGGGCGCTCGCGTGTTGTGGGCGAGACAGGGAGGTTGCGGAAGACGTCCTGCAGTCTGCTTACCTCCGTATACTCTCGCGGAATGCGCGATTCGACGGGGGATCCAGTCTCAAGACGTGGGTATTTGGCGTGATTCGGTGGACTGCGCACGGCGAAGCTCGTCGACGGAGATTCTGGATGCTCCGCCATGCATACTCGTTCCCCGTAATCGACATCGCCGACCCCGCCGTTGGTGCGGATGTGACCGCCGAGGAATCGGATCGACGCGACGCTCTTATCAGCGCATTAGCCAGGCTGTCGCGGCGTCAGAGGGAGGTGCTGCAGCTCGTGTTCTATCATGACATGACCATCGAGGAAGCCGCCCGGGTGATGAAGGTCTCGCTGGGCTCCGCACGGACGCACTACGACCGTGGGAAGAAGGCACTCGCACACGAGCTAAGGCGAGAGAGCGAAACATGAGGGACATCGACGAAGAAGGGCTGCACGGACGGTTCCGCGCGCTACGCGAGTACGATGCTCGATACGAACCAGAGTTTCGCGCGGCGGGCTATCGCGCCGAGTCGGGAGCAATGATTCAGACCCGCAGCCGCACACCAGCCCTGCGATGGATTGCCGCGGCAGCGTGTATCGTCCTCGGTGCCGCGCTCGTGGTCGGAAAAGCGCGCGATCGCCGTGATGAGAGGAGCACGACGGCGGCGATGTCGGCGATCAGTGAGTGGCAGTCACCAACCGCAGGACTCCTGCGCAACACGGGGCGTGAGCTTCTCGCTCCACCGCCGTTCTTATCCTCCGTATTCGATAGCGTAGCACCGGCGACACTTCGACAGAAACTGGACTGACAATAAAACAAAGGAGACTGACAGTGCATAAGACGGCGACGATAATCGGCTTGATATTTTGCGTGACAACGTTCGCATCGGCGCAGCAACCAGGAAATGCAGCGGTGTGCGTCGTCAATGGCGTGCCCAGACCTGACCTCGAGTGTGGGCCGCGTCCACCCGACGGGGACCCATTGGCGCGCTATCTCTTTCCGCCGGAGCTGGTGATGGCAAATCAGCAGGCGATCAATCTCACCGATCGCCAACGGTCAGAGCTGCAACAGGCGATGAAAGACGCGCAGGGAAAATTCATCGATCTTCAGTTCAGGATGAGCGGTGAAGTAGAGAGTCTCCAGCGACTGATCCAGGCAAGCTCTGTCGACGAAGCGAAAGTGCTGGGACAGGTTGATCGAGTTCTGGCTGTCGAGCGCGAGGTCAAGCACGTACAGCTCTCGGTGATGATTCGGATCAAGAATTTGCTCACCGAACAGCAGCAGGCCCGGCTTGGCGCGTTGAGGAGGCAGGATGGCTTCCGAGGCCCGTGATTATTTGCAGCGGCAGCTCGATATGGCGTGGAAACTCGCCAAGCTGCATCTAGACGGACTCACCACCGATGAGTGCGTGTGGCGTCCCGCGAATGAGGGATTGCACGTACATCAGGGCGCCGATGGGAAGTGGCGCCCCGATTGGCCGGATCACGAAGGCTATGACCTCGGACCGCCGAGCATCGCGTGGGTTACTTGGCACATCGGCTTCTGGTGGTCAATGGTGCTCGACCACTCATTCGGCGACGCGACTCTCTCACGCGAGAACGTGATGTGGCCTGGCAACGCCGACGACGTGCGCGAGTGGCTCGCCCAGCTGCAGGGAAGATGGCGAGGCGAGCTCGCGCACATCACCGACGACGACCTGCGATCACCCAAACGAACACGATGGCCGTTCACGGATCGTCCGTTCGGTGATATTGTCGCATGGGTCAATATCGAGCTCACGAAGAACGCTTCCGAGATCGGCTACGCACGCTTCCTCTATGCCGTCAGCGCTGGCAAATGAAGGTCGGGAAACAGCGAGTCGTTCGGCATGTCGCTCTCGTCCGCACAAATGAAAAACCCACCGAGCCGAATGATGCGATCCTCGGTATCGATCGCGATCGTCTCGAGCTTCATCGCGCGGACTAGCGGCGACGCTGTCGCAAAGCCAGCGATATCTCGATGCGAAGGGGTCCGATAGAAAGTCAGGAGCTCGGCGTGGCTGCTCCAGCCCACGTGCATTCCAAAGAGGAGCGCGTTCAGGCGTTGCCAATACTCGAACGAGAGAAATCCCTCGCCGCGATCGACGTCCTTCTTCAAACGCAACCATTTTCGGAACAGCATCATTACCGCCACCGGATGCCGCCATGGCTCGCGCACGCGCAACCAGCCCCGCACCAGCACCGGGCCGGTCCAATTCTCCGCGCCGGGCCCCGCAGGCACGCGCGTCATCCGCTTAACAGTCATGTCAGGTATCCCAGATCAACGAAACGCTGGTGTCGGCGAATCATCGTGATCAGCCGCGCCCAATCGGCAACTACCATCAACAGAATCACGACGTCCACCCACACGGGCCGAAGGAACGCAAGCACCGACAGGAAGATCGCTGCAGCACCCGCGGACGCCGCCCCCGAGATGTGATCGCGTTTGAGCGAGCGCGCCATTTCTCCCGAGCCAACGAGCCATTGCCTGGTGACTCCATTGTAGATCTCGGTAATGCAACCGATGGTCGAGAGCGCAGCCACGGCGAGGGCCCATCGCACCGGATCTGTTGCCGCCATCGCCACCACCGGCAGCGCGACCCAAGCCAAGAGGAGCAGGACCGTTCGGAACCACTGGAATGGCCATTGTAGCAGCAGGATCACCCACCAATACCGAACTGCGAAGGAGAGCGCGAGCGCCAACGTAACTGCCGTTCGGCCTATCGGTGCAGCTCCGCCACCAGCCTGCACGATCAGCAACTGCACCGTCGCGAAAAATCCAACGACGACTACCATCAACTGACCGTGCTTGTTGAGCGCGCCGTTCAGGTGGCGCTCCGGAACATTCGCATCTGGAGTCGGATGAGACCCGCGATGGTTTTCATCCGTCGCACTGCTCGACGCGAGAACGGCAGCGACGGATCCTTCAAGTCTACGACGTACGAATCCTTCACCCGACGATTCGCGAGCAGCTCCACGGTGAGCGGCACGACCAGCGCACCGAAGAGGTCGGCCGCACATCCCAACTGGCTGATCGATGCGTTCGGCTCGTCTTGAAGACGCTCGATTTCCTGGAGCAGCTCGTAGGGAATCGCCCGGAATGGAATCAGCCGCGCGAGTGCTTCTGTCGGCGTCCGCGCCTTGCGAACGCGGTCAATCTTGCCGCGGAGTGGCGCGCGCAATTGCCTGTAATCGTAAACGCACACATACTGCCGGTACGCGAGGTCGTACGCCGATATCACCGGCCGCCGGGCGGACGCCGCCGACGCGTGCAGCGCGCACTTCGCTCTCAAACCGTCCATCGATGTCACATCGATCGCATCGATGATCAGATCTGCCCGCGCAGTCATCCCGTCGGCATTCTGCGGGGAAATTCCCGTTTCGTGGACCTCCAGATCCAAATACGGATTGATCGCGTGGGCGGACCTTGCCAGCCATGCTGCTTTGTTGTGACCGATTGCGTCGAGCGTCGCGCGCTGGCGATTGAGGTTGTGCAGCTCGTATCGGCCGGGCTCGACGAGGATCATACGCATCGCCCCCGCCCTGACCAGCGGCTCAACCGCCGCGCCACCGGTTGACCCGCATCCGGCAATCAAGATGCAACTCTGAGAAAGAGCTGACTGGTCGGAGTCGGCAATCAGCCCGCGATTGCGAAGCCCGAATTCGGCGAGAAACTCGCTCCGATCGCGCGGATGAGTCATGGCGTCCGAAGATAACGCGCAAATGCTTCGAGTCCCCTGGTGCGTGCGAGCGTCTCCGCGTCCGGGAATAAATGTCGGAACTTGAACTGCCCGCGCGTCGCGAATCCCGCGGCAATATAACTGGCGAAGCACCCAGGCTCGCACACCACCACCCGCGGTCGATCCAACATTGCGTCACCTTGTCGTAGCGCCGCATATGACGGGTTTAGCGACGCGAGTGCGCCGTCGATGAGATCGGCGGTCTGCCCCTCGCTAACTTGCTCCGATGCCTCGATGATCCACAGGTGCCGCCGCGGATGCATCGGATCCGGCACGACCATGAAATGATCCCGATGCAGACGGCCGTTGGAAGCAGCCTGTTCGAGAGTGGCGTGTGCCTGCTTCAGCGACAGCTTTTCTGTCGCGATGTTGATCTCCTCTTCTGTCCGACCAATGAACCTTACCCGGAGCGGACACGTTTCCGTTACCTCGACGACGTCGCCGATTTGATATTGAATCAGTCCTGCCACCGTCGTCACGAACACCTCGTACCGATGACCTCGACTCACTTCCCAAGCCGAGACGAGACGGGAGTGGCGTTGCTCGACGTCCCGAAAGGCAAACACTGCAAGGTCTACCATTAGATGGATCTCTCCCGGGAACATCGCATCGAGCTCGGCACCGAAGCTTCCCTCGGTCGCCGTGTACAAGCCCTGAGCGCGGAGATGCCTGCCGAGGATGTGTTCCATCCGAGAGCGGTAAGGGACGATCGATGTACCGCTGTAGTACACCCTTCCGAGCATGGGCCACACGTCACGGAGTGGCCTACCGTTCGCCCGAGTGGACGCCGCCTCGAGAAAGCGCATCAGGTACGCCGGCACCCCTAACATCGTGCCGACCCTCTCCTCCCACGCCTCGGCGACACTCCGCTGAATTCGTTCGTCCCAGTCGCCGATCGCAGCGATCGCAGGCGTCGGCAGCATGAAGCCGCGGCGTTTCTGCTGCGCAATCTGGTACATCAGCCCGGAGATGAAACCGATGCGCATCCCACGGTCGACCCGGACGTTGGTCGACGCGGCCACGGCCAGCCACTTCGTGTACCTCGGGACGTAGTGATCTCCGTCGAGCACCTGGAAGAGCAACAATCGTTTCGCGAACCTGCCGATGCACTCGAGCGAGGCGTCGGTATGCGGGATCAGTTTCGGTTTTCCGAGACTTCCGGATGTTTCGCCGAGCGCGATAATCGGGTCTCGGCCGAAGACATAATGATCGCCATCCAGCGTCTGCTCGACGAACGGCGCGTAGAACGAGTACGGCCGCGGAACCAGCTCGAGGAATTCGCGAAACGACTCGTCGCCCGAAATTCCCAAAGCTCTCCCGACCGTACTGCCCCTGGACGAAGTCAACACGCGCCGAAGGAGTGCGCGCTGTGCTCGTTCGGGATCCCGCAGCACTCTGTTATGACGCGCTGCGATGATCGTTGTGAAAGGTTCGAGCGACACGGCTCAATCCTCGAGTTTTGCAGGACGAAGTATCAACGCGTCTGAACCTAGAAACGGAACACGAAATCGACGAAGGGGAAACCGATTATTCCGCTTCCCGCGATGTTTGCGAGCGCGAGATCGGTAGTAACCTTCTCTCCCATGAATCGCAGGCCGAAAGAGTAGAGAACGTTATCGTGGGAGACCGGCAGCAGGTAGTTCTCGGTTACGACTCCAATGCGTCGCGAAATTCTCAACTCGCCGCCCGCCATTCCGACGGGCTTTCGCTCGATCTTGCCGCCGGCGAAGCCGTATCCGCCGCCGAGCGTCACGCTCGCGTTGTCATCTCCGAAGGTTCCGACGCCGTAGTAGATGCCGCCAGTTCCACCTTTCGCTCCCGCGAAGAGCACGCCGGCGGCCACATGAACGTTGTCGGCCAGGCTCACACCAATTTTTGGCGTCAGGTAATAGACCTGGTCTGAAGCGGTGGCTGGGAGGAGAGATACGCCGCCGCCGATGGACACGTTGTCAGTGACACCGTATGCAACACCCGGAAAGAAAAGCTCGTAGTCGGAAACGTAGCCCTCGCCCTTCTTTAGCATCTGTCCGGTCGGCGCAAAGAAGAGTCGCGTGGAATTCGGATTCGGGAACCAGTAGGTACCATCGCGAATATCGCCGACATCGATCTCCTTGATCTGTCTCACTGATCCCGCTCCGAGCTGTATCGTTCCGGCCTGGGTCTGGAACGTGACCGTATCGGCGGTGCTCGTGACTACCCGACCGAAGATCGTCGAGCCGTCCTTGAGCGTCACCATCTGTAGATGTGCGCTGTCCGGAACTGTCATCCTCGTGCGCACGTCGTTCGGTGTCTGGCCGGCAACCGCTCGGATCGAGCACAGAAAGCAGAAAATCACCGTGCCGGCGCGCGTCGCGCTCTGTCTGAGGTTTTTCATCGGGATAGGGGCTGAGGGCGATTGGGGTCTTCTTCGGCCCAAGAATCGCCTTCTTTTGGTCGGTTCCCTATCCGTCAAATGACGTAGAAAGCAGTCAAATGACGTAGGAGGCGTAATCGACTGGCCCAACGGCGATCATAACGCACATTTTTCGTCCCACTGGCCGTTTTTCAGGCAATCAGATAGCGTTGCCTCATGTGCGGACGCGCGACGGTCGTCAATCCCGACGGCATCACCGAAAAACTTTACGGGTACACGAAAAAGCTCACGCCGAGTGATTGGAAAGCGCGCTATAATCTGAATCCGCGGGAGGAGATTCCGGCGGTTTATTACGATCCCTTCCTGCACCAGCGTGTGCTGCGGACCATGCACTGGAATCTCATTCCGTCCAGGCTCGCGACCCGCGATCGTGTTCGCGAGTTCGACTCACACTACTCGGCGTTCAATGCCCGTATCGAGACGGTTGCGTCGACGCCAACTTTTCAGCAGGCGTGGCGCAGCCAGCGCTGTCTGGTCGTTGTCGACGGGATCATCGAGTGGGTCGGAGAAAAGAGGCACAAGCTCCCACATCTCATTCGCCATAGAGATGGCGTTCCGTTCGCCATGGCGGGATTATGGAATCGCTGGCACGATCGGAAGAGCGGCGAGGAGATCTGGTCGTGCACCGTCATCGTCAAAGACGCGGACGAGTGGTATACCCGCTTCCACGATCGGATGGCGGTGCTGCTGGCGCCCGACACTTACGACGAGTGGCTCAATCCGGAGCGAAAGCGCGGGCAGCTCGACTTGCTCAAGAACTCCGCATACCACGAGGACGGCGAGCTCGAATACTTTCCGATCTCGAGGCTCGTCAACAATCCCGGATACGACGCACCCGACTGTCTCGAGCCAGCGAGCGCCTCAGAGCTCGAGAAAATCTCGACGGCTGGTCGTGAGGCCAAGCCGCAGCTCGATTTGCTGCTGGACCTCTGAGGAGTCCGCGCCGGCGCTCAACACCGCCGTTCAATCGTAGGCGCTTCCCGCTTCGCTTCCCGCTTCCCGCTCAGCGCCTCCCGCTCTTCCCGTACTCGTCCCACAGCGTTGCCATCGCGCGCATCCCGAGCCGGAAATTCTCCTCGCTCATCCATTCGTCGGGCGCGTGGGCGTTCTCACCAGGCAGTCCAAAGCCCACCAGCAAAACCGGAGCGCCGAGTATGCGCTCGAAGTCACCGACGACGGGGATGGAGCCGCCTTCGCCGGTAATTACCGGCTCCTTTCCGAACGCCGCACGCAACGCATTCCGCGCCGCGTCGTAGAGCGGTCCATTCAGCTCGGCGCGCCATGGACGGCCGCCGTGCAGGGTCTCTACGGTCACCTTGACACCTTTCGGCGCAACCTTGGCAACGTGCGCCTTCATCAGCTTCTCGATGTCGGCGGGATCCTGATCGGGCACCAGTCGGCAGCTCACCTTCGCCATTGCTTTCGCCGGCAGAACCGTCTTCGCGCCTTCGCCGGTGTAGCCGCTGAGCATGCCATTCACCTCGCAGGTAGGCCGGATCCACAGCTTCTCGAGAGTCGTGTACCCTTTCTCGCCGCCGAGCGTGTCGACGCCGGTCTCCTTCATCAGCGTCTTGTCGTCGAACGGGAGTGAGCGCATCTGCGTGCGGATCTTCTGATCCCAGTCGCGCACCTTGTCGTAGAAGCCGGAGATCGCGATGCGTCCGTTCTCGTCGTGGAAAGTGGCGAGAATCCGCGCCAGCGCCATCGCCGGATTTACGACCGCCCCACCGTAGCTGCCGGAATGCAAATCCCCCTGTGGCCCTTGCACGTTGATCTCGAAGTACGCGAGCCCGCGCAGCGACGAGAGAATCGACGGCAAGCCCGGAGCGAACATCGAGGAATCGGAAATCACCACTGCGTCGCAGCCGAGCAGCTTCTTCTGTTGCTCCACGAACTGACCCAGATGGTCGCTACCCACCTCTTCCTCACCCTCGGCGATCACCACGACGTTGACCGGTAATTTCTTTCGCGTTGCGAGATGCGCTTCGAGCGCCTTCACGTGGAGGAAGAGCTGCCCTTTGTCGTCGACCGACCCGCGCGCGAAGATTTTTCCGTCGCGCACCGTCGGCTCGAAGGGCGGCGACGTCCACAAGTCGAGCGGCTCGGCGGGCTGCACGTCGTAGTGACCGTAGATGAGAACCGTCGGGGCTCCCGCGGCTTTTCTCCATTCGCCAACGACGATGGGATGTCCGGCCGTCGGATAGATCTTCGCGGCCACACCGATCTTGTCGAGCGACGTCTTGACCCAATCAGCGGCGCGCTTCGTGTCGGCATTGTGATCCGACTTGGCGCTTACACTCGGGATGCGCAGGAATTCGAAGAGCTCAGCCCTGATCAGGGCGTCGTTGTCAGAGAGATATTTCTCGAGGTCGGCGGAAATTTTCCCGTTCGCTCTCGGGCCGGGAGAGCGCTGTTTCGCCTTTGGCGACGGCGAGTTCTGCTTCGCCTTTGGAGACGGCGAGGCCTTTTTTGCTTTGGCGGACGGTCGACTTTTTGGAGTGGTCATTAGCTCTGACTCATTCGTGGTTTCATCTTCGTAGAAGAGGTGCGACCAGCACGGAGGATCACCCGGCATGCCCCGTACCCGCTGCCAGGCGCATCGCCACCATTCCCGCAAAGGTCGCCAGAAGAGATAAGCTTACGCTCAGTATCACGTAGCCCGTCGCGCGTCCGTACTCTCCGCCCTCAATCAATCCGAGGGTGTCAGCAGTAAAGGTCGAGAAGGTGGTGAATCCGCCACAAAATCCGACGATAAGAAGCGCACGCAAATCGGGCGATAGCTGCATGTTCATGAACTGGCGCACCAGGACGCCGATTATAAAGCAGCCGGACACGTTCACGAACAGAGTGCCAATTGGAAATCCGGTTGCACTCATTCCCTGCGCCACTCGACCCACCACGTAGCGCAGGAGTGATCCGGCGGCGCCGCCGAGTGCGATCAAAAGGTAGATCATGTACCTTGATTATAGCCTCAAAGATCGGAATCGCGTACGGTATCGAGGCAATGTGACTGGCGTCTGTCGCGGGAGGAAATATGCACGGCCTCAAGGGTGAGCGGGTGCTGATGCGCATTCACATCGGCGAGCGCGACAAGTTCGAGGGCGAGCCGTTGTATTGGGCAATCGTCCAGCTGCTCCGCAAGCGGCATTACGCCGGCGCGACGGTCACGCGCGGCATCATGGGCTTCGGCGCCAGCAGCCGGATTCACGCCGCGCGATTTCTGGAGCTCTCTCTCGATCTCCCGATAGTCGTCGAGTGTGTCGAGACTCAGGAAAAGATCGACGAGATCCTTCCGACCCTTGACGACATGGTGGGCGGCGGTCTCATCACGCTCGAAAAAGTGAACGTAATCGCGTACCGGCCGCACGAGACGGCCGAGGGACGCACCGACGACTTCCCTGCGCAGATGACCGGCTCGAACCCAACCACCTAGCAGACCACGTAGTGCCGAATCGACTCGCCAATGAGACGAGCCCGTACCTGCTCCAGCACGCCGGGAATCCGGTCGACTGGTTTCCGTGGGGCAGTGAGGCACTCGAGAAGGCAAAGCGCGAAGACAAGCCCATCCTCCTGAGCATCGGCTACGCTGCGTGCCATTGGTGTCACGTCATGGCGCACGAGTCGTTCGAGGACGAAGAGACGGCGCGTCTCATGAACGATCGCTTCGTAAATATCAAAGTCGATCGCGAGGAACGGCCGGACCTGGATGGCATCTACATGCAGGCTGTCCAGGCGATGACCGGCCAGGGCGGTTGGCCAATGACGATGTTCCTGATGCCCGACGGCACTCCGTTTTATGGCGGTACGTACTTCCCCCTCGACGATCGGCACGGGCTGCCATCCTTCCGGACGATCCTGCAGTCAGTGAGCGATGCCTACGCGCAACGACGAGACGGCGTAGCAGAATCGGCCAAACAGCTCCGCTCGATCTATGAGAGCAACCTTGCCAGCGCGCGCAGCAGTGGAGCTCTGACGCCGCAAATGCTGGACACCGCATATCGCTCACTCTCCCAGCGCTACGATTCTGCAAATGGCGGCTTCGGCCCGGCGCCCAAATTCCCGGCGACGATGGTGCTCGATTTTCTACTGCGCTACTGGAAGCGGACCGGAACGGCCGACGCACTCGAGATCGTCGTCAATTCTTTCCGCAAGATGGCGCGCGGCGGAATCTATGATCAGATCGGTGGTGGCTTCGCGCGGTATTCGGTCGACGCTGAGTGGCTCGTGCCGCACTTCGAAAAGATGCTGTACGACAACGCGCAGCTTGCTTCGCTGTATACCCACGCGTGGCTCGTGACGCGCGACGACGAGCTTCGGCGCGTGGCGACCGTGACGCTCGAGTACCTCCTACGCGAGATGCAGGATCGGGGCGGTGGGTTCTACTCCTCG
>DASWDV010000210.1:0-2290 GCA_036395075.1 Gemmatimonadaceae bacterium
CGGCATTTGTCCAGCACGACCGCGGCGAGATCGTCGTCGTCCTCCCCATAGGCGTACGCTCCGACCCTGCTTCGCAGTTTCACGATTGCTTCCTTCACGACTGATTGGGCACGCTCCCGCGCGAGGCCCTTTGCGGTGACGCGCAGGTCGACACCCATCACTCCCGGCAGATACGCGAGCGGAAGCGATCCGCTCTCGGACCCCGGCTCTCCGAGAAAGTCGGGACCGAGAAGCTCCGCAATCGCTGACTCGGCGATGCCGGTCGTGCGGAGCGTTCCGGAATGCACGACGGTTCCGGGTTCGCGGACAATTGACCTGATCGCCGGGAGGAGTTCTTCCGCCAGCATCCCGCGCATCTCACGCGGAACGCCCGGAATCATCGCCACCCAGCGACCCTTCTCATCCTCCAGCCAGATTCCCGGAGCGGTGCCGTGGCGGTTGGCGAGAATCCGCGCGCCCGCCGGGATCTCCGCCTGCGTCCTGTTCGTCGCGGGAAACCGACTGTTGGGAAAGCGGGTTCTCCATCGCTGCTCGAGAGCGGCGGCCATTTCTTCGTCGAGCTTCATTCTTCGACCGAAAATTTTCGCGATTGCCGGCTTGGTCAGATCGTCGCTGGTCGGGCCAAGCCCGCCGGTCGTGATCACCGCGCCGGTTCTGTCGAGCGCTTCGCGCACAGCCGTGGCGATCTTTTCGGCGTCGTCACCTACGGTAGTGCGACGAATAATCTCGACGCCTTCGGCTGCCAGAGTGCGCGAGATGTGCGCCGCGTTCGTATCTATTGTGAAGCCGAGGAGGAGCTCGTCACCAATGGTGATCAGCTCCACCTGGAGTGCGGTCACAAGGCGAAGCCTCCGGCGTAGCGCCGGAGGTAGAGTGCGAGGGAGTATAGGGTAAGCACCACTGATGTGACCATTGCGATAGTTCCTACAGTGCCGTTGAAGTAAGCGAACGCACGCCACGCGTCGCTACTCCAATTCTGGCTTCGCGCCGCGGTCGCTGCAAAGAACCAGAAATACGCGGACCCGACCCAGAGGGACTGGAACGCGGTCTTCCATTTTGCGGGTCCGATCGCCGATATGACCACGCCGCGTCGCGCGGCCGCCTGCCGGAAAATCGTCATGAAGATCTCGCGGCCGATGACGATTGCGACCACCCACCACGCCAGTCCCACGGGTCCGAACGGAGTCTGGAACTGCAATCTCCCCGCGTCGATGCTCTCAGCGCGGGTCGGGATGAGCGGATCGGTTGGCGGCGCCATGAGGACGAACATCGGAATGAGCGTCGCAAAGAGCAGGAGCTTGTCGGCGAGCGGATCAAGAAGACGTCCGAGATCGGTGATCAGGTTACGGGTCCGCGCGAGCTTGCCGTCGAGGTAGTCCGTTACCGCGGCAATGACGTATAGAAGAAACGCGATTCCGCGCGCTCCGGGGGAGCTGATGAACGGGAGCGCTGCAATGAAAGGCGCGGCGAGAATGCGGCCGGCCGTGATGGTGTTGGGGAGATTCACCGAGGCTTCCCCGCCCCGCTAGGCGAGCGCCTTCAGAACCAGCTTGCTCACGGCTTTGAGCGTGTCGAACACGCCGTCGCCGTTTACCGCGATCGCCTCGAAGTACGGCGCTCTCTCTACCCATTCGCCGCCTGAGAGCTGTTCGACGAGGTTTTGCCCGGCGTGGTACGGATCGGGCTGTACGCGGCGCTTGGTGGCGTCTTCCACTTCCCAACCGGGATTCAGAGACGCCTGCAAGTCTTCGATCGGGGCGGCGTTGGGGAGGTCACGCTTGTTGTACTGGATCACGAAGGGCATCTGCGTGAGATCGTACCCATACTCGGCCATGTTGTCGTAAAGATTCTGCATCGACTCGAGGTTCGCTTCCATCCGCTCCGCCTGCGAGTCGCCCACGAACACGATGCCATCGACGTTCTTGAGAATGAGCTTGCGGCTGGCATTGTAATAGACCTGCCCGGGCACCGTGTACAGGTGGAACCGCGTCTTGAATCCGCGAATGGTGCCGAGGTCGACGGGCAGGAAGTCGAAGAAGAGCGTCCTCTCTGTCTCCGTCGCGAGGGATATCAATTTTCCGCGCGTCTCCGGCTTCACCTTGCCGTAGACGTGCTCGAGATTCGTCGTCTTGCCGCCTAGCCCGGGACCATAGTAAACGATCTTACAATTGATCTCGCGCGAGGCGTAGTTGATCATCGACACGTCTAGCTCTTCCTCACCAGTTGAAGAGTTTGTCGATCTCGTCGTCCGCGCCACGGAGCAGATGCTCTCCGCGCGCGTCGCCGTCGC
>DASWDV010000211.1:0-5460 GCA_036395075.1 Gemmatimonadaceae bacterium
GGAGTTCGGTGAGATGGTGGGCGCCGGCGCCGTGGCGGTGAGCGATGATGGGAAGCCGGTGGCAAGCGCGCAACTGATGCGAACGGCGCTGGAATACGCACGCACTTTCCAGATTCCGGTCATCGACCACTGCGAGGAGCCGACCCTCTCTGCTGACGGCTCGATGAACGAAGGGATCGTCAGCGCGCAACTGGGACTCAAGGGAATTCCGGCGGAGGCGGAAGAGATAATGGTGATTCGCGACATTCTCCTGGCGCGACTCACTGGCGGACACGCCCATCTCGCTCATATGAGCACGAAGGGATCGGTGGAGCTCATACGCTGGGGAAAGGAGCGAGGAATAAGGGTGACGGCCGAAGCGTGTCCGCATCACCTCTCGCTCACCGAGGAGAGTGTGCGTGGTTACGACACCAACGCCAAGATGAATCCCCCGCTGCGGACGGCAAGGGACGTCGAGGCTCTACGCGAAGCAGTGAAGGACGGAACGATCGACGTTATCGCGACCGATCACGCGCCCCACCACTACGATGAAAAGGAGAGAGAGTTTGCCGACGCCCCTAACGGAATCGTCGGACTGGAAACCGCGCTCGCGGTGGTGGTGACAAATCTCGTGGAAAAGGGATATCTCACTTTCTCCGAGCTCGTCGATCGCATGGCTTGTGCGCCAGCTCGACTCTTCAACCTTCCGGGTGGATCGCTCAAGCGCGGAGTGATCGCGGACATCACGGTGTTCGACCCGAAGGCACGCTGGAAGGTTGACGCTTCACGATTTCTCTCAAAGGGTCGCAACAGTCCTTACAGTGGAATGACCCTGGTGGGACGCGCCGCTTGTACTATTGTGGCGGGGTCGGTCGTCTATCGATCGGGGATTCCCGTCCGCGATCGGGAGAATGTGAATCGAGCAAGGGGATGATGTAGATGGCTGAGAGGGAGCCGGTCTCGCTGGACGCGCTAAATGGCCTCCTGAAGGAGCGCCAACGATATGAGGAGTGGCTTGCGGCGCTGGAGGAGAAGCGCGCGAACACCTCCGAGTCCGTATATAAGCGCGTGCAGGCCGATTATCAGACGCGCCTACGCGAGGTGTCGGGCAAGTTGGCCGACCGCGCCGGCGAGCTGCGTGAGAACATCGACGCGCTGAGCCTGAGGTTCGAAGAGATCTCCCGTCAGGAGCAGCAGCAGCGCGAGGCGCGGCAGGAAGCCGAGCTGCGTGCCGCTGTCGGCGAGTACACCGATAAGCAATGGAAGGAAATCGGTGGCGCGTGGGATAAGGAGCTGACGCGGCTGGTGAAAGAGAAGAACACGGTCGATGCCCAGCTCACGGAGCTCAATCGAATTTTCGCGCTGAGCGTGAAAGAGAAGCAGGCTGAAGCGATCGCTCTTGGTCGCTCCGGGTCGAATGACGGGCAGCAGCGCGCGCCGATCTCTCCCGTCGTACCGCGACCCGCGATCCCGGAGCTACCGACTCTCAATCCTCCGTCTCGCGTCGAGCAACCACTCGCAAGCCGCGCACAAGCGCCAGCCGCGCCGGGCAGTCGATCACCGTTCGACGAATTTCCTGTTCTTCGCCCTGGTGCAAGCGGGTCGGCCACACCTCCGGCGACCACGGCGGTCGCGACTCCTCCTTCGGTGCCCAAAAGCGGTGGAGCGCACGACCCGCGGTCAGAACAGCACAAGACGCTGAAGTGTCCGGAGTGCGGGGCAGCGAATTATCCGACGGAGTGGTACTGCGAGCGCTGCGGTGGCGAGCTGGCAACGATGTAGCCAGCAGTGGTCGGCTGTGCTTGTGATTTGGGACAAAAAAAGGGCGCCTCGCGGCGCCTTTTTTATTTTCGAGTTTCTTTCTATTTGCCGGCAGTCGCCAGTCTGCTCTTGTGCCGAGCCGCGGCGTTCCTGTGAATCAACCCTTTGCGCGACGCACGGTCGAGGAGTTTTACCGCGGCCAATTTGTCTTCAGCCGAGCCCGCCGATGCGCGCTTGAGCGCAGTCCGAAGCGCGGATTTCTGGGCGCGGTTGCGGATGGCAGCGGCGCGCGATTTCCGCATGTTCTTTTTCGCTGAAGCAAGATTGGGCACGAACAGATCTCCGGAACGTTTTTTGTCTGTGATGTAGCCGTGAAATTTGTCCGCCGAGCGCGCTTAAGTCAACCTGTTCACCGTGTTCGGCGCCTGCCGCGGACGATACGTGTGGCAACCGCAATGTTGTGGCAGAAGGTGCCGTGCAATGGCGAGCAATGCTAACTTCTACGCGGATCGAAACCCCAACCTGAGCCAATTGGATACATCAGTCCAACAATTCATTCTCGTCGCGCCGGTGCTCCTGTTCTCGATGGTGGCGCACGAGTATGCTCACGGCTACGCCGCGCTGAAACAGGGAGACACCACGGCATACTCGCTTGGCCGGCTGACGTGGAATCCAATTCCGCACATCGACCTGTTCATGACGATCCTCCTGCCGCTGCTCATGTATTTCACGACGGGCGGACGAATGGTCCTTGGCGGCGCAAAACCGGTCCCAGTCCTCCCACGGAATTATCGGAATTACAAGCGCGGCGACATCATCGTGTCACTCGCGGGAGTCGCGACGAACCTTTTGATAGCGATCCTCTGCGTGCCGCTAATCATTCTGGTCGGGTTCGTTGGCGGCGCCGTTCCAGTTCTCAGGAACACGGGCGCGCTGATTCAGGCAATGCTTCGCTTCGGCATTGTTATCAACCTCTCACTTCTGGCGTTCAACCTCATTCCGATCCCGCCGCTCGATGGGTCGCACGTCTTCAAGTACATTTTGCCGCCGGCCTGGGCGCTCAGCTACCAGCGCATCGGCGCCCAGGGATTGTTCATCCTTATAATTCTTCTGAGCTTCGGAAGGCCATTGCTGGCAATCTGGTTCAGTCCCGTTTTTTTCCTTGACGATCTCGCGTCGCGAGCAATTTTCCCGTTCATCCTCCCGAGCCCATGGACGATGTGACGACAGTCCCAAGTGCGTTCGCAGTTGCTGAATCCGCGGCATCGGAGGTCTTCGTCGTCGAGCTGGCCGAGTATTCGGGTCCGCTCGATCTGCTGCTCACGCTGATTCGCGATGAGCAGATCGACATATACGACATCCCGATCGCGCGAATCGCCGAACAGTTTCTGGCGCGAATATCATCGCTGAAACTGGACGAGGCAGCGGACTATCTCGAAATGGCTGCGCGCCTCGTCCGTATCAAGGCGCAGCTGTTGCTGCCGCGACGTGAGGGTGACGAGCTCTGGGACGATCCGCGTGCCGAGTTGGTGCGTCGTCTTCTGGAGTACCAGCAGGTTCGAGAGGTAGTGGATGTTCTCGAGCGGCGCAGCGAAGACCGCCGGGGGCGCTTCGCCCGGGCATACGTCCAGCAAGCCGCGCAAATGCCTGTGGCGGGTCCTTTGACGATTTCGCTTCCCGAGCTTCTCGCGGCGGTCGACCGCGTACTGCGACTCGCGCGCAAGCCGCACGTGCACGACGTCGTCCCGCGCGCGCTGGACGTCGACGGAGCTATCGGTATCGTGCGCGCGCTCCTGGCGATTCGTGCCCGCGCGCAGTGGAAGGACATCCTTCCGAGGAAAGCGGAACCGTGGGAAGTGCTATCGTTGCTGCTCGCCCTGCTCGAGCTCGCCAAGCGTGGTGAGCTTCGCCTGATGCAACCGCGCGCGTTTGCCCCGTTCGAGATAACACGTGACTTCCCTGGCGAAGCTGCTTGAGGCCGCGCTCTTCGCGAGCGCCACGCCCGTTCCGGTCGACGCGCTCCGTGCGATGGCGACGCACTCTGACGACGGCGAAACGACGCTGGAAGCGGCGCTCGAGGAGCTGCGTCTCCACTACGATGCTGACGGACACGGTGTAGAGCTCATCGAAGTCGCGGGAGGGTGGCAAATCCTGACGCGCGCGGAATACACCGAGGCAATCGAGCGCGCGCAGCTTGCGTCGCGGCCACAGCGGTTGTCAGCCGCGGCTCTCGAGACGCTGGCAATCATCGCATACCGGCAGCCGATCGGACGAGCGGAGATCGAGGAGATCAGAGGCGTAGGAGCGGGCGCCATTCTCAAATCGCTCAACGAGCGTGGGCTGATCGACGTCGTAGGACGGGGTGAAGGGCTCGGGCGACCGCTGCTTTACGGGACCACTCCTTCGTTTCTCGAGCAGTTCGCGCTGCGGCACCTCGAGGAGCTGCCGCGCGCCGACGAGCTGGCGATCGCTCTCCGCGCGCCCCGTCCGGCGACTCCCACTGAGGCAGGGATACCTATCAAGGAAAGCGGCGAGGCGCCCCCGCGGGCAGACTGATGCCCGAAACAATGCGAATTCAGCGCGCGCTTGCGCGCGCCGGAATCGCCTCACGTCGTGGCGCCGAGGAGCTCGTCGCCGCCGGCCGCGTGCGCATCAATGGAAACTTGGCCGAGACTGGACAGAGCGTCGATCCGCGGCGTGACCGGATTACTGTGGATGGCAAACCAGTGTCCCCACCGGCTGCAACGCATTGGATCGTTCTGAACAAGCCCGCCGGTGTCCTCACCACGCGTCTCGATCCGGCCGGGCGCCGGACTGTCTTCGAGTTGGTCGAGGACGCGCCCGGGTTGACCTACGTCGGCCGCCTCGACTACATGACCGAAGGGGTTCTTCTCCTCACTACCGACGGCGACGCGGCGCACAAATTGACACATCCGAGCGGCGAGCTGGAGCGAACCTATCTGGCGACCGTACGCGGCGATGGGGCCGATGCGGCACGCGCCGCCATGCGAGGTGTAGAGCTGGAGGATGGGCTCGTGATGCCGAAGAACGTTTCGGCGCGTCGTGTCGGGCGCGGGACGTGGGATCTCGAAGTCACGATCGCCGAGGGCAGGACGAGAGAAATAAGAAGATTGTGCGCGGCACTGGGTCTCGAGGTTCAGCGACTCGTGCGCACGAAATTCGGGCCGGTGAAGCTGGGGTCGCTGGGGTCGGGAAAGACGCGTGCCTTGACGGCGCGCGAGATGGAAATCATCACCGCGCTCACGAAGAGCGGCGGACAGAGCAAGGACACTACGAGAGGAGCAAGACGTGAGCGCACAAACCGTTACAGCCGCTGATGCATCCATCGTCCAGGAGGTCGTCCAGCAGGTAGGTCGCCGCATCGTTGGCCAGGAGTACATGGTCGAGCGTCTTCTCATAAGCCTGCTCACGGGCGGACACGTGCTTCTCGAAGGCGTCCCCGGACTTGCGAAGACGCTGACCGTCCGGACACTCGCGGAAACAATCAACACGTCGTTCAGCCGCATTCAGTTCACACCCGACCTGCTTCCCGCGGATGTCGTCGGAACTCAGATCTACGATCAGTCGAACGGACGATTCTCGGTCAAGAAGGGGCCGATCTTCGCCAACATTATTCTCGCCGACGAGATAAACCGCGCACCGGCGAAGGTCCAGGCAGCGCTGCTCGAGGCGATGCAGGAGAAGCAGGTGACGATCGGC
>DASWDV010000212.1:0-3118 GCA_036395075.1 Gemmatimonadaceae bacterium
TTCGCCGAATGAGCAAGCGGATCCGGTACGGGAACTGACACGACCTGAAAGCTGCGGGGCGTTCCGGAGGCGGTGACCGACGGAAGCGTAACTTCGATGACTCGCAATGCGCCCGGGGCGGAAGCGGCGGTGGCAGGGGGCGTCGAGTCCCGCGGTGTCGGGGCCGCTGACGACTGCGCTCTCGCCGGCAGGGCGAGAGCGCAGAATGCGTACACCAATGCGAAGGGAAGCGTGGGGCCGGGGAGCGTTCTCACGGCACTGTCTGGTCTAGCGTGACCTGGTAGTTCGCGGAGTACACAGCGGGGCCATCAGTGGTCCAATTGAGCACCATACGAAAGAAAATCGTGTTGCTCCACGGATCATTGAGAGCGCCCCTGATCACGATTCTCTGCTCGACTTGCGCATCGGTCAGCGTGATGGCGTTCCAGGTAGCGAGATCGGAGCGGCGCCACTGCAAGTCCCCGATCACCTTACCGTTGCCGAGATTCGCAGACGTCGAGCGAATGGAGATCGTCGTCGTTCGTGAGGTGCCCGTCTGCGCGGCGACCGTGAACGTGACGCCACCGGTGGAATTGATCCAACCGGCGACATAATCGGCGGCGGTTGGAGCGGGGAACGTGATCGTTCCCCCACTCAGCGTAAGACTTGTTTTCTGCGCCGTGAGCGGAGACGCGAGCAACACCAGTCCCAGCGCAATCGCCGCGCTGGTGCTGGCGCCCCGGAGCTTCCGCTGAAGCGAGCGCATGGTTGTCTACTTAGCCTGGTAATCGATCTGGCCCGCGACGAGCTCGGCACCGCCGAAGTCGATCAACGCGAGTACCACGTAATCGCCGACGGGGAGGTCGCTCGGCACATCGACGAGAAGTTTGCGTATCGCGCCAGGCAGTGTCGGGAACTCAGCTATCGAAAGCTGTGTCGCCAACGAGTTGTCGAGACGTCGGAACTCGAGCCGTCCCTTGGCAACGAGGTGCGAGGCACCCGTGTTGTGGAATCGAATCGAGATCTGTTGCTTGTTCGGCGAGGTCGACGCGACGGCGGCCGTTGTTTTGGCCGATGTGGCGGCTACGTTTTTCGGCGGCGGCGCATTTACGACCGCCATGTCTTCGACCGCGCCGTCACGCGCCAAGCCAGGCGGCGCGACGTACACCTTGACGCCGGTGCGGAAGATGTACTGCAGTGAGTTCCCTTTGGTCGACGTGCGCTGTGGCACTTCCTCGACGAAGAAGATGTCCCAGCATTCCTTTGCGATCGGGCCGGCCGGCTGGACGCCGAGGCGCACGACACGGGAGGTATGAGGCTCGACACGAACCGAGACCGGCGAGACGCTGAGCATCGCGCCGCATGAACTGCCGCTGGAGCCGGACGCGAGGAAGCGGTTGTCGCCATTTTCGACTCTGTCCCAGTCCGAGCGTGTGATCGTCGCCTGGACGGGCTTGTCCGACGTGTTCGACAGCGAGAAGCTGCCCGACACACGGCCTGAGCCGGTGGCCAGAATGGTCACTTCGAGTGGGTCTACGAGCAGCTGCGCTGAGGCCGGCTGCGAGACCACCACTCCTACAGCGCAGAGGGCGAGTACGGTTCCCCGCACTCGCCCTCTGCGCTCTGCGCCCGCCCTTTCGGGCGAGCGAGAGCGAGAACGCTTCATGGAATTACGGAGCTGTGAGCGTGAACACGATCGGCAAGCTGTAAGTACCAGGTGCGTTGCTTGCGCTCGTGAAGTCGTTCAACCAGCTGGTTCTGAAGAAGGCCTGAGCCGCGGCGCCATTGCTGGCGGTCGCGCCTGACGCGAAGGTCGCGTCGCTGCCCGTGATCGCGGCGTAGGTTCCGCCGGATGAAGTCGACCATGACAGGTCGCTGATCGGCTTCACACCAGAATTGCTGCCAACGTACGTCCAGCTCGCGGCGTTCTGCGACTTGATCTTCAGCGTCCAGCTTCTGTTCGCCTTGATCGTAAAGCTAGGGCCGGCGTCAGCGATGACGTTGCCCGCATCGACGTCGTCGGCGGTCGGGTTGGTCAGCGAAGTAGCCGCCGAGCTCATTCCGAGCTTGACCAGCGCGCCGACGGTAACCGACGCGGTATTGGTGGTGTTGCAGCTGCCAGCGTTGCCGCTGCACTGCGCATTGGCTTGGCTCGCGCCGATGATAGTGCCAAGCACCATCGCGGCCAAAAGGGAACGGGTCGCATTCATTGTGAATTCTCTCCGAGAAATTGATGGTGCCGGTGACTAGCGCGAGGGCTGAAAACCGGTCCTTTCAAACGTTTTTGGGTATGGCAGGACTGAGCGGTTGGTCCTTGCACCTATAAGACGAAAACGGACCCCTTCTGCAACGGGGTTTTTCCTCCCGTCGCAAACAGAAATCCGTTGACTTTTGCTGGCCATCGACTGCGGAAATTCCGGAGCGCTGGGGCGCGTTCCGGGGCGTCAAACCGCCTCCACGTGCCGTATTCGCTTTTCGGGTTGGGGAAATGATTTTGACATTTCGTGCCAACTCTGAAACGCGTCGGTCTTTGTTCGGGTTCCTAGCCTAACGCTTTATCCGGAAAGAGGATGAAACGGGAGTCACCTCTTTGGTCGGACTGATAGAAATCAGCCCTCCTTGTCCTCGTACTGATCTTTGAGACTTGCCACGACGTTTGGATCAGCGAGCGTCGTCGTATCGCCCAATGCGCGTCCTTCCGCGATGTCGCGCAACAGTCGGCGCATGATTTTTCCGGAGCGCGTTTTTGGTAGGTCGGCGGAGAATAAAATGTCGTCGGGCCGAGCGAGCGCGCCGATTTTTTTCGCGACAAATTCGCGCAGCTCGTCACGCAAGGCGGGACTCTGCTTGCTCTTGTCACGCAGCGTTACGAACGCCGCAATCGCCTGACCCTTGAGCTCGTGCGCCTTGCCCACGACGGCTGCTTCCGCTACCGCCGGATGCTCGACGAGCGCGGATTCTACCTCCATCGTCCCGATTCGATGTCCAGCGACGTTGAGCACATCATCGACTCGACCAAGAATCCAGAAATATCCTTCGTCGTCGCGCTTCGCCCCGTCGCCGGGGAAATACAAATCCGGCCGGCCGTCCCATTTTGTGAAGTAGGTCTGCACGTAGCGTTCATCATCGCCCCAAATGG
>DASWDV010000213.1:0-4980 GCA_036395075.1 Gemmatimonadaceae bacterium
AATCAATTTCGCGCGCGTCGCACGCTGCGCAACACTCAGTCCCGACACGTCGCGCGAGCGCAACTCCCGATCTACCGAATCGAAATGCGCCACCAGGCGCGCTGATTCAGCAAGGCGGAACGCTGCCTCGCCATCGAGCGCGGCGTTTCGCGCGCGGCTTGCCGCCGACAGCACGAGAGTTGCCGCCGCTGCCACAGCAATGACAAAGACACGTTTCATCCTGCCTCCTCCGTCGAGTAAAATGAGAGGCCGGGCGAAGCGCCCGGCCTCTCGCTCCCAAGATTGTGCACGACGTGCGAACACGCCAGACTTTCTTGCGGCGGTGCACTCCTGGCGGCACGGCCGTGATAGATTCTGCGCTGCGAGCTGACGCGCGGCACGAAACGAGGATTCAATGAGCAGTGAGCGACTCAACGCCTTCAGCGATGGAGTGATCGCGATCCTCATCACCATCATGGTGCTGGAGCTGCGAGTGCCACACGGCGCCGACCTGAGCGCGCTCGATACCCTGCTGCCGATCTTCCTCACCTACGTCCTGAGCTTCATCGTCATCGCCATCTATTGGAATAACCACCATCACATGTTCTATCTGACGCAGAGAGTGACCGGTGGGATACTATGGGCAAACCTGCACCTCTTGTTCTGGCTCTCGCTCATGCCTTTCGTGACCGGCTGGATGGGAGAAAACCACTTCGCGCCAATTCCGACCGCCCTTTACGGCGTCGTACTCATGATGGCGGGGGTGGCGTATTACGTCCTCGAGCACACCATCATCAGGAGTCAGGGCGAGAATTCGCGCCTCCGTGACGCGGTTGGCGGCGACACGAAGGGGAAGATTTCGGTCGTGCTCTACCTGGTTGCTATTCCGCTCGCCTTTGTCAACCAGCTCATCTCCGACGCGATCTACGTGGGCGTGGCGCTGATGTGGCTCGTTCCGGATCGGAGAATAGAGCAGCGATTCAATCAGGCGCTGGAGGAAAGACCGTGACGTCCGGGCCGTCGGCTGACGCGCCGGCGGAGGCAGCCGTGCGCGACCTCTATCGACAGATTCTGGAAACGTGGAACAAGCGAAATGCCCGTGATTACGCGCTGCTCTTCGCGTCGGACGGGAGCCTCGTCGGATTCGATGGCAGCCAGGTGAACGGTCAGCTGGACATCGGTGCTCATCTCACCGAGGTATTCATGCACCATCAGACCCCGCGCTATGTGTCGATCGTCAGCGAGGCGCGGATGCTTGGAACCGACGTCGCGCTCCTCCGCGCCAGTGCCGGACTCGTACCGCCAGAAAGGGACGACATCGACCCGGCCCTCAACGCCATTCAGTCTATGGTCGCGGTGCGGAGGGGCGGAACCTGGAAGATCGCGCTCTTCCAGAACACACCGGCGGCGTTCCATCAGCGACCGGAGCTGGCAAAGCAGCTGACGGAGGAGCTCCGCGCCAAACTGGGGGAGGCCAGCCGCGGATAGACGAAGTCAGGCTTTGTACGTAGTCTTCAATTGCGATCGCACTTCGTCCGGCATCTTCGTTTTGATCAACGGCCTCACTAGAGGGAACATGCGAACTACACTTCTCGCTCTCGCCGGCGTCACGGTTTTGAGCATCTCGTCCCACGCACAGTCCAAACCCACCGCCGACGACATCATCGCGCGATACATGAAGACCGTCGGAGGGGCGGAGAAAATCCAGGCGATCAGAACGCTCCGCCGAGTGGGGAAATTCACCGGCGACGATGGCTTCCAGGCCACGGTGATCGAGGAAAGCTCCCGTCCCAACAGGGTCCGCGAAGAGTTCTCGATTCAGGGCATGACGGGCGTAAATGCCTACGATGGCGCGAATGGGTGGAAGATCGATCCGTTCGGCGGCAAGAAGGACCCGGAGTCCCTGAGCGAAGAAGAGATGAGGTCCATCGTGGAAGATTCCGACTTTGACGAGCCGCTCATCAACTACAAGCAGAAGGGAAACAAGGTCGAGCTCGTGGGGATGGATCAGGTCGAGGGCACCGACGTCTACAAGCTCAAGGTCACGCTCAAGAGCGGCGACACGCGCTACTACTACATGGACACGGATTCGTACGTACCGATCAAGTACGACACCAAGCGAACCATTCGCGGGACCCCTCAGGAGACCGAGACGACGCTCGGCGACTACAAGCAGGTCGGCGGTTGGTTCCTGCCGTTTTCAATGGAGACGCGCCAGAAGGGAAGCTCGGGATCGCAGAAAATCACCTTCGACAAGATCGAGTTCAACGTCCCAATCGATACGCTCCGCTACATGAGGCCGAAGCCGCCCGCATCGAGCGGCGGGGGAAGTGGAGGAAGCGGAACTTTGCGGAGAGGTGCGGCTCAATGATCAAGCATCCGAAGCTTTCAGCGTACGCGCTCGGATTTGTCGCCGCGTTCAGCACGACTCTCCTGGCCCAGCCGACGGCATCCACAGCCGCCAAGGTCGATTCGGAAACCATCTCCGGACTCGGCGCCCGAAACATTGGATCGGCCGCAATGAGCGGACGCGTCAGCGCGATCGCCGCCGTGCACGAAGGGAACCGACTCACGATTTACATCGGAGCTGCGAGCGGCGGTGTCTGGAAGTCTGAGAACGGCGGCACGACGTACAAGCCGATCTTCGACAAGGAGCCCGTCCAGTCGATCGGCGCAATCGCCATCGATCCCACGAATCCAAAAGTGCTTTGGGTCGGCACCGGCGAATCGTGGACGCGCAACAGCGTTTCGATCGGCGACGGCATTTATAAATCCACCGACGGCGGTGACAACTGGACCCACATGGGTCTCAGGGAATCGGAGCGCATCGCGAAGATTCTGATCGACCCTTCGGATCCAAATACCGTGTATGCATGCGTGCCGGGCAAGCTGTGGAGCGACAGCGAAGAGCGCGGCGTCTACAAAACGACGAACGGCGGTCAGACGTGGACCAAAGTCCTGAAGGGATCCAACGCGTCGACCGGCTGCTCGATGATGTCGATGGACAGCAAGAATCCGAAAACTGTTTATGCCGGCATGTGGGATTTTCGCCGCAAGGGATGGACGTTCCGTTCGGGCGGCGACGGTGAGACGGCGCCCAGCGCGAGCGGACTGTTAAAGAGCACGGATGGCGGCGCGACGTGGAGCGATCTCAACGAGTCTAGCGCCAAAGGTCTGCCCTCAAAGCCGTGGGGGCGCGTTGCCGTCACCGCTGCTCCGTCGAATCCGAACGTCGTCTACGCTTTCATCGAAGCGGTGCCGCCGAAGAATGCGCTCTATCGCTCGAGCGACGGCGGACGCACGTGGGAAATGCGCGACCGCAGCCAGGCGATGATCTGGCGGCCGTTCTACTTCGCCAATCTCATCGTCGATCCGAAAGACGAGAACCGAGTCTTCAAGCCAGACGGTCCCCTCGTCGTCAGCTCGGACGGCGGCCAGAGCTTCAGCGGCATCTCCAACGGCGCTCACGGGGATTTCCACGACTTATGGATCGATCCGACCAGCACGGATCGCGTGATTACCGGCGACGACGGCGGCGTCTGGTACTCCTACGACGGCGGCAACAAGTGGTGGAAGGGCGAGAATCTTCCGATCTCGCAGTTTTACCATGTGAGCGTGGACAACGACCGCCCGTATCACGTCTACGGCGGTCTCCAGGACAACAGCTCGTGGGTCGGCGACTCTGAGTACCCGGGCGGAATCACCAACAGTCGATGGGAGAACATGTACGGCGGCGACGGATTCTGGATGTTCGTCGATCCGACCGATCAGAATTACCTGTACGCCGAGTACCAGGGCGGCGAGATCGGGCGCGTGAACCGGAAGACGCACGAGTCCCGCCCAATCAAGCCACTCCCGCGCTACGGCGAGAAAAAGCTTCGCTTCAATTGGAACACGCCAATCCACGTCAGTCCCACTCGGAACGGTACGGTGTACATCGGCTCCCAGTATCTCTTCCGGACTCGTGATTTCGGACAGACGTGGGATCGCATCTCGCCGGATCTCACGACCAACGATCCGTCGAAGCAGCTGCAGGAGCAGTCAGGCGGTGTGACGGTCGACAACTCCGCGGCCGAGACGCACACGACGATTTACGCGATCGCGGAGTCGCCAAAGGATCCGAACGTGATCTGGGCGGGGACCGACGACGGCAATCTTCAGGTCACGCGCGACGGCGGAAAAACGTGGACGAACGTCGTCGGCAACATTGCGGGCCTGCCGAAATCGGCGTGGGTATCGTACGTCGATGCCGGACACTTCGATGCGGGCACCGTGTTCGCGACCTTCGATCTTCACACCTTCGGCGACATGCGGCCGTACGCGTACAAGTCGTCGGACTTCGGCAAGACATGGACTGCGCTCGTCGCGCCCAACAGCCCCGTTCGCGGTTACGCCCACGTCATCAGGCAGGATCTCGTCAATCCGAATCTTCTCTTCCTCGGAACGGAATTCGGGCTCTGGATTTCGCTCGACGGCGGTACGCAGTGGTCGCGCTACAAGGGCGGCGATTTCCCGTCCGTTGCGGTGCGTGATCTCGCGATCCACCCGCGTGACAACGATCTGGTGATCGCGACGCACGGCCGCGGAATATGGATCATCGATGACATAACGCCCCTCCGAGCGCTCACACCGGCGACGCTGGCACAAGACGTAGTGTTCATGCGCGCGCGACCGACGATACAGAAACTTCCGGCTCAAGGCGGGTGGGTAAACGGCGACGCCGCATTCGTCGGCAACAATTCCACCGATGCCGCCGTCATCACCTACTATCTGAAGAAGAGACACATCTTCGGCGACATGAAGATCGAGGTCTTCGATGCCGGTGGACATCTGATGGGTACGGTGCCCAGTACCAAGCGTCGCGGTTTGAGCAGGGTGACGTGGGCGATGAGACTTCCGCCGCCCCGAGTGCCGCCGGCAGCAAGTGCGGCGTTCAGTGCGGCGTACGGTCCCAGAGTTCTTCCGGGAACGTACTCCGTAAAGATGACCAAGGACAACAAG
>DASWDV010000214.1:0-2073 GCA_036395075.1 Gemmatimonadaceae bacterium
AGCATTGCCATAGAGCGAAGAAGCGCTGCCGCGCATTACTTCAACCTGGCCGACTGATTCGAGATCGAGGTAATCCACGGGCGTCTGACCATCGGGAAGCGTGAGCGGAATTCCATCACGCAACACCCGAATGCCCCTAACCCCAAAAGCGGAGCGCGCTCCAAAGCCGCGAATCGAGATGCGCGGATCCTGGGATGGGTTGTTCCGATTAGAAACCGATAGGCCTGGGATCAGCCACAACGTCTCGTCGAGCGAGAGGTGACGCTGGCCTGGCCGCATGGAGTCGGGTGTCTGAACGGTTACGGCGAAGGGTAGCTCCAGCACCGATCGACTGGCTCCGCGACCGACTTCGACCACGACCGGCTCGAGCCGTGCCGCAGTAGTATCCTGCGCGCGGGCCGGGCGTCCGGCAATCAAATGGGCGCAGAACGCCGCTGTCGCGAGGCAGTAGGCTCGGGAGCTCATTCTTCTATATATACGGGGCAAGAGGCGCGCTCAACCGCTGCCAATGCCTGGGCCGACGCCGGGAGGCGTCGGCGTCAGCCTTCGTCCAGAACCTTCCTGACAGTCCGCAGAAGGGCGTCCGACGTAAAAGGCTTTTGCAGAAAGCTCTTCGAAGGCTCGATAAAACCACGTCGCACGATGTCGTCGTCGGTATAGCCCGACATGTAAAGCGATTTAATGCGCGGACGAATCCCGGTCAGCCGCTCGACGAGACCGCGGCCGTTCATTCCGGGCATCACGATATCGGTGAGGACGAGGTCGATGTGGGCGTCTTCCTTCGTCGCGATTTCCATTGCTTCCTTTCCATGCTGCGCGGCAATCACCCGATAGCCCTGCTTCTCCAGAATCCGCGACGCGAGGCCACGTACGGCCGGCTCGTCCTCCACGAGTAAAATCGTTTCCGAACCGCGTGCCGTTTCTTTGGGCACGACTTTGTATTCGCCGGTCTTGAACGCCGCCGCGGCGCTGACCTCGGGGAAATACAGCTTGAGCGTCGTCCCGTGTCCCGGTTCGCTGTAGATCCACACGTACCCACCGGACTGCTTCACGATTCCGTACACCGTTGCGAGACCAAGGCCCGTTCCCTTTCCGGCCTCCTTGGTGGTGAAGAAGGGATCGAATGCGTGCTCACGGGTGTCCCTGTTCATTCCAATCCCGGTATCTCCGACTGCCAGCATCACGTAGCGGCCCGGGATGACTGGTGCATGCTCACTCGTGTACGTCTCGTCGAGCTCGACGTTTTGCGTCTCGATGCTGATCGTTCCGCCCTGGGGCATCGCGTCACGCGCATTGACGACGAGATTGACGAGGATCTGCTCGAGCTGCCCGGGATCGGCCACGACGTATCCGCGGGCGACGCAACTCGAGGCAATAGCGATGTCTTCGCCGATCAGACGACGCAGCATTGGCTCCACTGTCGATACCACCGTGTTCATGTCGAGCACTCTGGGCTGCAGGATTTGCTTTCGGCTGAACGCGAGGAGTTGTCTCGTGAGTCCCGACGCCCGCTCGGCGGCGTTCCTTATCTGCTTTACGTCCTCGCTGCGTGGGTCGGTCGGATCGAACCCCTCCATGATGATCTCGGTGTTGAGTCTGATCACCGTCAGAAGGTTGTTGAAATCGTGGGCGATTCCGCCGGCGAGTCGGCCGACCGCGTCCATCTTCTGCGATTGCCGGAACTGCTCCTCGAGATTGCGTCGCTCGGTGAGGTCGATCGACACGCGCACGAAGCCGAGAACGGTGCCCTGCTCGTCCCGAACCGGCGAAGTCGTAAGCATTGCGGGGAATGCCTTGCCCGATTTGCCCTGGACGAGAAACTCACCCGTCCAGCTCTCGCCCGCCGCGCCTCGCTCGACGATCTCCGCGCCGTGTTCGCGTAGAAAGGGCGACGGCGTCAAATCCTCGACCGGCTTGCCAACGGCTTCTTCGGCGCTCCAGCCATAGAGTCGCTGCGCGAAATCATTCCAGAAGATCACCTGCCCCTCGGGATCTGTCGCAACGACCGCCTGCTGAACGGCGTTGAGGAGCTGCGCCTGGAAACGGATTGCTGCCTCCGAACGCGAGCGCTCA
>DASWDV010000215.1:0-3577 GCA_036395075.1 Gemmatimonadaceae bacterium
GCCGCGCTTCGCGACGGTGGTTGGTCTCGCGCTTTATGGCGCACACCGCTCCGCCGCTGGCTTCGCGCCGAGCGGCAGACACCGCGCTCTAGCCGGGGCGGGCGTCGATCGGTTCACCAGGCGTATCAAGTCCTGGCTCGAGGATTTCTTCTAGGGATCGGTCGGGCGGTGGGAAGCGGGAAGCGGTTTCGAAGGAAGTAGCCGACTTCAGGCGAGTACGGACACGATGCTCGCCCAGACGTGCAATTCGCAGCGCGACACTTCGCGCACTATGAGAAAATCATAAAAGTGTGGACGGGAAAGGGCGTGTGGATAACTCGCTTGACACCCCTTGTACTTTTTTTCACCCCCGTTCGTCTTTGGCTATGGTACGAATCGACTAACGGTCTTATACTAGCCCGAGATTTTTTTCCACAAATCCCGAAGTGCCGGAGTTTCCCACCCGATGATATTCGAATTCGAGGAGAGCCAGTCACAAGCCGCCCGCATGAAAGTCGTGGGCGTCGGTGGCGGGGGCGGAAACGCCGTCAATCGCATGATCGAGGAGCACCTTGAGGGTGTCGAGTTCATCTCGGTCAACACCGATGCCCAGGCCCTCCTCAACTCCAAGTCAGACGTCAAAATCCAGATAGGTAAGAAGCTAACTCGCGGTCTGGGTGCTGGCGCGCGGCCGGAGATCGGGAAGCAGGCCATCGACGAGAACAGGGAAGAAGTCGCGCGTGCGATGCACAACGCCGACCTCGTCTTCGTGACCTGCGGCATGGGTGGCGGAACTGGAACGGGCGCCGCACCCGTCCTTTGCGAGCTCGCTCGCGAAGCTGGTGCCCTGACAGTCGGAATCGTCACCAAGCCGTTCCTGTTCGAAGGCCGCAAGCGCATGCGTCAGGCCGAGCTCGGCATCGCGGAGATGAGAAAGAACGTCGACACCATGATCGTCGTGCCAAACGAGCGTCTCCTGGCTGTCGTCGGCAAGGGAATTCCGTTCCAGGATGCGCTCAAGAAGGCCGACGAGGTCCTGCTTCACGCCACCCAGGGAATTTCATCGCTGATCAGCGTCACCGGCCTCGTGAACGTCGATTTCGCAGATGTTCGCACCGTCATGCAGGAAGGTGGATCTGCTCTCATGGGAACGGGTATAGGTCGCGGTGAGAATCGCGCCATCGAAGCCGCGCAACAGGCTATTGCCAGCCCTCTCCTCGACAACGTCTCGGTTTCGGGGGCCACGGGCGTGCTGGTCAACATCACTGGCGGTGCCGACCTGACGCTTGGCGAAGTTCATCAGATCAACGAGATCATCCACGACGCCGTCGGGGAAGACGCCGAGATCATTTTCGGCGCAGTCCACGAGCCGGCGATGCAGGGCGAGATCAGAGTAACCGTGATCGCGACAGGCTTCGATCGCCCTCAGTCGGTCTCTACTCACCCGGCCAGCGTGATTGCGACGCCGTCGCCGATTGTGCGCGGATCCCCGGTGATTCCGCTTCGTCCGCCCCGTGGAAATGGAGCGACGAGGAACCCGATCGAGCTCCCAAGACGGAATACTCCGACGAGCAATCCAGTGGTGACTCCCGAGAAGGATCGATCGTCTCCTGAACAGGATCTGAGTGACATGGAGATCCCGACGTTCATTCGGAGACAGATGGATTGAAGCGGGTCAGCGTGAGGCCAGTGAGTTATGCAGTCGTGGCGATCCTAGCAGTGGTCGCCATTTGGCTTACCCCGAGTCTCGAAAAGAAGCAGGTTTTCCCGATGGAGCCAGTCGTCGTCACTCGACCTGGCATCGAGCCCGCGGACTTCATGCTCTCGCCGCTCGTCGTCGAAGCGTCCAACACCGAGCTGGTGGACACCCTGGCCATTGCCGGTGTCATCCACTCCAGTCTCTATAACGCGCTCAATGAGAGCGGCGTCGGAGTTCTTCCGCCTTCGGCCCGCCATCAGCTTGCGTGGTCACTCGCCGACATCTTCGAGTACAAGGTCGACATGAGCCGCGACCTGATGCAGGGCGACAAGTTTCACATCCTCGTCGAGCGGCTCCAGAAGCCCAATGGCGCGATCATCGTCAACAAGATCCTCGGCGCCAGACTCGGTCTTGCCAACGGCCACAACCCGCTCGAGGCGATTCACTTTGACAGCCCGGCGGCAGTAACAAGTACCGGTGCCGGCAACGGACAGTATTATGACGCGAGCGGACTCTCGCTAAGGGCAGCGTTCCTTCGCGCGCCTGTGACGTTCCGCCGTATCAGCAGCGTCTTCGGTCTGCGCAAGCATCCGCTCTTTGGGCAGTGGCGCAATCACACCGGAACGGATTACGCAGCGGCGATGGGGACACCCGTCCGCGCGATCGGCGACGGAGTTGTAATCTTCGCTGGGGTCAAAGGTGGCTACGGCAACATGATCGACATCAGGCACCGCAACGGCATGGTGAGCCGCTACGGCCATATGCGGAATTTCGCTACCGGTATGCATCCCGGAACTCGTGTTGCAATGGGATCGACCATCGGCTACGTCGGCATGACGGGATGGGCGACTGGCCCGCACCTCCACTTCGAGATCCGCGTCGACGGCGTCGCGCACGACCCGAAGCTGGCGCTGCAGAGCAGGAGCGGCGAGCCAATCCCCGCCAATGAGCGCGCGCTCTTCCAGAAGATGAGAGCCCAGACCATGGCGAGTCTCACCGACGTTCATCTCGCGAACGTAGCGGAGTAGCGCCGACCGAAGCTGTCAGAGCTTATCTTGAACCCGGACCGGATGTCCGGGTTTTTTATTTTGAGACCCGGACTCGATGCCCGGGTTTTTTTGGCCCCAATCAGAGCAAGACTCAATGCCAAGCAGGATTCTCCGCCGCGCGGGTGACGTTCCGACCCGGTCGCTGTGGACCAAAATAAAGGACATCGCGCTCACCGACGTCACCGCGATCGCGCGCGCCGGTACGATTCAGGGCTCGCTCGAGAAGCTGGAGGAGGTGCTGCTCGAGGCCGACTTCGGCGTTCCAACAACTATGCGCCTCGTGGCCGAGATCGAAGGCCAGGCGCGCCGCGGATTCATCAAGACCCAGGAGCAGTTTCTCGACGCTCTGCAAAAGGGAATCGAGACCTCGCTGCGATCGGGCAACAGCGATCCTCGCATCGTTCGCGCGAATTCAGGACCGACGGTGGTCCTCGTGATTGGCGTGAACGGCGCTGGAAAGACCACGTTCATCGGGAAATTCTCCGACTTTCTCAAGGCGAATAAGATGTCGGTGCTGATCGGAGCAGCCGACACTTTCCGCGCCGGGGCAATCGACCAGCTGCGAGCGTGGGCGCAGCGTACGGGCGCCGATTTCGTCGGTGGCAACCCCGGCACTGATCCGGCGTCAGTCGCATTCGACGCAGTCGATGCTGGCATTGGTCGAGCCAAGGATGTCGTCGTCGTCGACACGGCCGGACGCCTTCACACGAGCGGATCGCTGATGGAAGAGATGAAAAAAATCGACCGTGTGATCGGCAAGCGACTTCCGGGCGCACCGCACGAGACGCTGCTCGTACTCGACGGCACGATCGGACAGAACGCGGTCGCACAGGCCAAGACTTTCTCGGAC
>DASWDV010000216.1:0-4398 GCA_036395075.1 Gemmatimonadaceae bacterium
TCTTCGTCGGAGAGTCGCAATTCGGTCCGCCGCCGCTGACTCTGCGTGGAGGCTTGGGTGAATTTCGTGGGACTGCTCCGCCGCAGTTATTCGCGACCGCACTCAACGCGACCGGACTCAACAACGGGCAGTCGCTGTTGACTTGCGTCGGATCCGCGGCGCCTACTCCCGATTGGGCAGCGTATCTCGCCGATCCGTCCACTATTCCGACGTCTTGCATTGGCGGAACTCCTATCTTCGCGAATCAGCGGCGCAACGTCACGGTGTTCGACCCTGACTTCCAGGCGCCGCGCGCCTGGCGCGCATCGCTGGGACTGAACCGGCGTTTCTGGGACCGGTACTCGTTCTCGATCGATGCCGGTTACGCGAGAGGTATCGCGCAAACCGGATCGACCGACATCAACCTCGATACTATTCCCAAATTCACACTGGCGAACGAGGGCAATCGTCCCGTATACGCGCCTTCGAATGCGATCGTGCCGACAACGGGCGCGGTGTCAGTCCTCGGTTCCAGAGTGTACCCGCAATTCGGGGTGGTCAGCCAGATCCAGTCGAATCTCAAGTCCGACACGAAGCAGCTGACGCTCGGACTCAACGGGATCACTACCAAAGGAATTCTGCTCAACGCGTCGTACACGCTGACAAGGTCGTTCGACCAGTCGCAGGGATTCTCGCAAGGCGGCGTTCAGGGATTTGGCGGCACGGCCGGATCGACCCCCGGCAATCCGAACATCTCGGAGTGGGGAAGGAGCGACAACGCGCGCCGTCACGCATTCCTCGGCACGATCACGTATCCAGTCAAACCCGTGCTGGAGCTGACTGCGATTGCGCGCGCGACGTCAGGAAGTTATTTCGCGCCGTTGGTCGGTGGCGACATCAACGGTGACGGGCGCAACAATGACCGCGCATTCATTTTCAGTCCGGTCGCGGCCGCTGCCGCCGGCGATACCGCCGTTGCAAACGGAATGACGCGCCTTCTCGCCAACACTTCGCCGCGCGCGCGCGACTGCCTGCTCAAGCAAATGGGACAAATCGCGGCGCGCAGCAGCTGTTCGAGCCCATGGTCACCAGCTCTCGATCTTCAGGCCAACATCCGACCGTCATCGTTTGGGCTCGATCGCCGGCTGACCATCTCCGTTATCGCGCTCAACACGCTCACCGGACTCGATCAGCTGCTTCACGGCAACAACAATCTGCGCGGTTGGGGCCAGCCGTCATTCCCGGATCGCACTCTTCTTTATGTGCGCGGATTCGATCCAGCGACCAATACCTACAGGTACCAGGTCAACGAGCACTTTGGCGTTACCAATGGAACTCGTAACGCTTTTCGCGTTCCCTTCCAGATTGCAATTCAGGGGCGCCTTACGCTCGGTACGGATCCCGCACGCCAGCAGTTCAACAACGTAATCGGGCGCGGTGCCGGCGGCCGGCTCAATCCGGAAGCGCTCAAATCGCGCATGACGCGCCTCGTGCCCAACGCTTTTCTCGACATCATTGCGATCAACGACTCCGCCAAACTCGAGCTCACCCCGGAGCAGGTCACCAAGCTTCAAACGGCCGGCGATGCGTTCAAGGTGAAAGCCGACTCGCTGATCGATAAAGTCGCCAACATCCTCGGCGATTCGACCGTCAAGAATCCTGATCCCATGACGATCTTCGCCAAGCTGCAGCCCTCGATGACCGAGGGAAGGAAGCTTGCCACACAGGCGATCAATGACGCGAAGGCGATTCTTACGCCGGCGCAGTGGGCAAAAGTGCCGGAGAGTATCAGGACCCCCGGCCTGAGGCGCGGAGATGGCGAAGGGCCACGGTTCGAAAGAGGCGGTCCCGGCAGCTAGCGTGCACGGCTTGTGCGAGGGTATTCTCCCTCGTCACTCAACCATTCACGGTCGGGAACATGAAAGGTTTTTTTCGCCGCCTCGGCTGCCTTCTGCTGATCATCGTCATTGCCGCGTGCGTATGGTATTGGTATTGGTACACGCGAGTCTCTTCGTCCTCGACATCCAGCAATACCTCGGCAACGAGTGTCGGAACGGCCACCTCGGCTCCCACCGGCTGGCAGCCACTTACCGCCGCCGACGCCGAGCGCGGTCGCCTCGCCGTGCAGTCTCTTGGACGGCAATCGGGTCCCGTATTCGCGAACCTGACGCCGGCCGAAGCGGCGTCATACATCCTGACGGTCGTAGCGAAGCAGCTTCCGCCTTCGGCAAAGAACGCGGAGGCCTCGATCGTTCGCGACCGATTGTACGTGCGCTCCGATGTCGAGCTCAAGGATTTCGGAGGCTCGAAGTCTCTCGGCCCGCTCGGCATGCTGCTCGGTGATAGAGATAGCGTCCGCTTTGGCGGCACGATCAACATGGTCCGGCCCGGACTGGGCGAATTCCTGATTCAGGAGCTCAAGCTCGGGCGGATCGATGTCCCACCCGCGCTGGTCCCGCGCCTCCTAACCCAGATGAAGCACGGAAAGACCATCGAAGGCATCTCGCAGAACGGGTTACCAATGGTAATGCCCTCTTACATTTCAGATGTGCGCGTCTCCGACGGCAAGATTACGCTATACAAGAGTGTGCGGTGAGTCGCAGGGTTCTCGTCATCGACGATGAGCAGGGGATCCGCGCCGCATTGGGCCAACTCCTCGAGTACGAGGGATACGAAGTCCACACCATCGCCAACGCGGCTGATGGGATAGCCGAGTACCAGAAGTGGCGCCCGCACCTCGTCTTCCTCGATGTGAAGATGGCGGGCATGGATGGCATGGAGGCGCTCAAGAAGCTGCGTGAGATCGATCCGGGAGCGATCGTCGTAATGATCAGCGGCCACGCCACGATCCGCACCGCGGTCGAAGCCACCCAACTCGGTGCGTTCGAGATCCTCGAGAAGCCGCTCGACACGGACCGCATTCTGGTTCTGCTCCGCAACGCGCTTCAGAATCTCGATCTGCAGGAGGAAAACGCGCGCCTTCGGAGCTCCATCGACGCGCCATTCGAGATCGTCGGCAAGACGCCGGTTATGCGCGCCTTGATGGACAAGATCGAGAAGGTCGCGACGACTCCTGCGCGGGTCCTGATCACCGGAGAGAATGGAACCGGAAAGGAGTTGGTTGCCCGAGCGCTGCATCGGATGTCGCCGCGCGCCAACAAGCCTTTCGTCGAAGTGAACTGCGCGGCCATTCCGGGGGAGCTGATCGAGAGCGAGCTGTTCGGCCATATGAAGGGATCGTTCACAGGAGCGATCTCCGATCGCGCCGGAAAGTTCGAGCAGGCCAACAAGGGCACCCTTTTTCTCGACGAGATCGGCGACATGAGTCTCGCCGCCCAGGCGAAGGTGCTACGCGTGCTGCAGGACAACGTCATCACGCGCATCGGTGGGTCCAAGCCGATCTCGGTCGACGTGCGCGTCATTGCCGCCACCAACAAGACGCTCGAGAACGAAATCGCCGCGGGCCGATTCCGCGAGGATCTCTACTATCGACTGAATGTGGTTCCTATTCACGTCCCGCCGCTCCGCGAGCGACGTGAAGACATCCCTACTCTGGCGCAATACTTCGCGTCGACGCTTTCGGCACGCGAAGGAATTCCGCCGCGAACTCTCACTCCCGACGCTCTGGAGCGTCTAAGCGCTCTGGATTGGCCGGGTAACGTCAGGGAGCTGCGCAATACAGTCGAACGATTGCTGATCCTGGCGCCGGACACCTTGATCTCGGCGCGCGATATCGACAGACTCTCCGGCCAACGGGCGATGGACGACGCGGGGCTGGCAACGCTCACGCAATGCCGAACGTTCGAGGAGTTCAAGGACGCCGCCGAGCGCGCGTTTCTGCTCAACAAGCTCCGCGAGTTCGACTGGAATGTCTCGGAGACCGCGCGCGCGGTTGAGATGCCGCGGTCGAACCTTTACAAGAAGATCGAGCGATATTCGCTCTCGCGCGAGCATAGCTGACGCCCGAAAAGCGTCACACCAACGGGCAGATAAATGAAAAAGTTCAATAACTTCATCGGCGGAAAATGGGTAGCACCCGAGTCGGACGAATACTTCGATAATCGGAACCCAGCGGATCGCGCGGATATCATCGGGAAGTTTCCGCTCTCCGATCGGCGCGATGTCGAGCGCGCAGTGGAGAGCGCGAAGCGCGGCTTCGCGACGTGGAAGCGGACCCCGGCACCAGCGCGCGGTGACGTCCTCCGCGTCGTGGGCGACATAATGACGAAGAAGAAAGAAGAGATCGCCGATGCAATGACCCGCGAGATGGGCAAGCCGCTCACCGAGACACGCGGCGATGTCCAGGAGGGAATCGATACCGCCTATTATGCGGCGAGCGAGGGGCGCCGCTTGTTCGGTAAGACGGTGCCGAGCGAGCTGCGTAATAAATGGGCGATGAGCTACAGGCGGCCAATTGGC
>DASWDV010000217.1:0-4824 GCA_036395075.1 Gemmatimonadaceae bacterium
GGATTCTTCGGCGGCGGTCGCGTCGGGAATCTAGTCGACCCCGGCGACTACATGGTTACTGTAAACGTCGGCGGACAAGTAATGCGACAAGTGGTTCACGTCGAGCGGGTCAGTGACATCGTCAATATCGATTTCGGACCCGATGGGGACGACGAGGACGGTGAGCCCAGAGATCCGTAGGAACACCGTTCAGTTGGTTGTTGTTGCGCCGCCGCGACCAGAGGAAACCCTAACCGGATGATCAGTTGTCTGAGCAAGGGAATCAGTGGCCTTGAGGAATTGGCGATCTCGCGATGATATCGTTTTGTAAGGTGCGACAACGCAACCAGCGTTGGCGCGCCGTAATGCGTAATCACGCAGAGCTGATCTCGTTGTAAATAATTCGCTATTGCAAATTCGCGTTTCGGCTTTAGCGTGAATGTGGCGCAAACTCATCTGTTTCCTGTTCAAGCAGTCTGCACTCTAACCACCCGGACGTCGAAAGTTGACAGGACCAGTGCCGAGCAAGAACGAGATCGACCACTTCGCAAACACTGTCGATGTGTCGCGTGAGCGGGTTGGACCGCTCTACGATGGAGGGCCGGGTCGCGCCGGTGCTCGTGTGCATGAGGAGCTGCTCGCCGCCTTCGAGGAGCTGAGCGTCGCGGAGGAAGAGCTGCGCGCGCAGCAGGAGACGATTCTCGAAGCCCACCATGCCCTCGAGGTACAGCGTAACCGCTACCGCACCCTGTTCGATTTCGCTCCCGATCCTTACGTCGTAACCGACGGGCTCGGCGCGATCGAAGAGGCAAACGCGGTGGCCGCCGAGCTGCTCGGAGTACCGGCGAAGCTGCTCGAAGGCAAGCTCTTCGTCACCTTCATTGAACCGTACGCGCGACCGGAGTTTCGGGCGCATCTCGTTGGCCTGTCGAAAGCGCACCGAATCGACAAATGGATGCTCGAGATAAAAGTTCGCGATGGGCGCGTGGTTCCCGTCGAGGCGACCGTTTCGACACTCGAAAGTCGACCCGATGGGCGGTCCTCGCTGTGCTGGCTTCTTCGCGACATGAGCGTCCGACGCCAAACCGAAGAGAGCATGCAGGCGCTGAATCGGTCGCTCAATGCGCGGGTGGCGCAACGCACGCGAGAGCTCGAGCTCGCATTGCGCGGCGAACAGGCGGCGCGGAAAGAAGCGGAAGCAGCGAATCGCATCAAATCCGAGCTGTTTGCGCGCCTCAGTCACGAATTTCGTACCCCGCTACACGCGGTCTCGGGCTACCTGGAGATCCTTCAACAGGACATCCACGGCCGCCTTACCGACGAACAACGACGCGATGTCGAGCGAATCCACCAGGCGCAGGAGCACCTGATGACGCTCGTCAACATGATTCTTGATTTCGCGAAGCTCGAAGGCGGGCTCATCGAGCTTTCGATGGCGGAGATCCCGATCGAAGAAACGCTCGTGGGCGCCGAAGCGCTCGTCGAGCCGCAGTTTGCGAAGAAGGAAATCACTTACACCCATCACGCCGGGGATCCGACGCTCAGCGTATTCGCCGACCGCGAAAAAGTGCAGCAGATCGCGGTGAATCTCCTCGCGAACGCCATGAAATTCACGCCAACAGGGGGCGCGGTCAGTCTCGATTGGAGAATCGAGGAGGAGACGTTACTCGTGCGAGTGCGTGATACCGGTCCCGGTATTCCCGATGACAAAACCGAAGAGATCTTCGAGCCCTTCGTACAGCTCCGCGGCTCAGGGCTGCTTCCGACTGGCGGCACCGGGCTTGGGCTTGCGATCAGCCGCGATCTCGCGCGCGCCATGGGTGGCGACGTCAGGGCCACGAGCACGCTCGGCGTTGGATCGGTGTTTACACTCACGCTTCCTCTGCGCAAGCGTGCGACCGCGACCAAGCTTTCAACGCCCAATACCGCCGGTTAACTTCTGGATGCGCATTACTCTCGCATCCCGGAGTTGACATTGGAACAATCAACCGCGGCGCTCTACGAGCTGGTCGACGACCCGTCCGTTTTCATCACGCAGGACTGGAATTCGTACACGGCAGCGGACCACGAAGTCTGGGGTCTGTTGTACGACCGTCGAATGAAAGAGCTAAGGAAGAATGGCAGCAAGATCTTCCTCCGTGGCGCTGACACTATCGGGCTGAAGAGAGAGACTGTACCTGACTTGGCCGAGGTGAACCGGCGTCTTGCTCCGCCAACCGGTTGGGAGGCAGTCCCCGTATCGGGCTACATACCGGCAAAAGCTTTCTTCCAATGCCTATCGCTTCGGAAATTTCCGACGACCGTTACGATCAGAAAGCGGCAGCAGCTCGACTACCTTCCCGAGCCCGACATCTTTCACGACGTCTTCGGCCACGTTCCTCTACACGCGGATCCGGTCTTCGCCGATTTTCTCCAGCATTACGGACAGGTCGCAGCTGCCGCCGAGAACGAAGACGACACCACGCGCATGGCGCGTCTGTTCTGGTTTACAGTGGAATTCGGTCTAATCCGCGAAGATGGCCAAACCAAAGTCTACGGCTCCGGTCTGATTTCCTCGCATGGCGACGCGGCCAATGCCCTCGGGCCAAAGTGTGATCGCCGTCCGTTTTCACTCGACGCGGTTTTCAATCAGCACTTCGAGATCGATCACTTCCAGGACGTTTTGTTCGTCACCGAATCGTTCGATCAGCTATACCAGGCCGTGGAGGAAGCGGGGCGGCGGATCGGGACGATTCGCTGACTCCGGCCGGGCGCCGATCGAGCTACGAGGCCCCGCTCCCGCGTATCAGGATCGCGATCGCGATTCCAACGGCGATGATGAAGAATTCCACTCCCTCGCCTTTTTGTTGCCCGCTCGAATTCACGGAACATGATTCGTCCCTCGAGCCTTGGCGTGCTGGTTATTGACTAGCAATAATCTGGACACGACGAGGGGGTGATGCCTCGTCGAGAGTGTCACTCTAGTAATTCGATGCGCGGACGCGATCCAGCAGATTGATGAAAGAATCCAGATCTGAAGGCGGTAGAACGGCCACTGCTTGCACATCCCATCGGTTGACTGGCTCATCGAGCTCCGTCAACAGGTCGAGCCCCTTGGGCGTTATTCGGCAGAAGACACGACGGCGATCTTTCGCGCACGGAACACGCGCTACCAGTCCTTTTCGTTCCAGCCGGTCGACAAGACGGGTTACACCGGGCGTCTGTTCTATCATCCGCTCGCCAATCGTGAGCGTCGGTAGCCCGTCGGCGCCGGCGCCGCGAAGTATTCGGAGAACGTTGTACTGCTGTGGCGTAATGCCGTGCGGTTCGATTACCTGCGCGAGACTGCGCTTCATGGCGTCTGCTGTGCGTAACAGACCGAGCGTGGCCTCCTGCTCGCGTGAGCGGAACTTGTCGGGTGGCTTCTGGTCGCCGCGCATGTCCCAGTCTATTTACCGCCGGGACGCTGGGCAAGCAAATGGTGGCGTTCGCAGCGCAATGTCCGTAACCGGCGCTTTCTTACCGCGTTCGGCGGATAGTGTGGCCTTAGATTTGTCGAACACGGGAGGCAGGCCCCTTTTGCTGCCTCCCGTGTATTAATTCGGAATTTCGTCCAAACCATGCCGAGGAGTTGCGCGTGATACGGAGATTTCTTCCTGCGGTTCTAATTCTTGCTGTCGCATGTGGCGGTGGTCATGACGGCGTCGGACCCTCTACGACCCCAAGTGACATCAGCAGCATGAACGTCGGCGAAGTCAGGGTTCTGAATCCAGCGGACATACCCAACGGTATCGATCTTCCGGCCAGCTCCGGCGCTCGCGATTACCTCATCGTCGTCGGCAACACAAACCCGGCACACGACGTCGTCGCCAATTATGTGGTGAAGGCGGACCGGTCCAGTACTCCGGGCGCGTTCGGCATCGAAGTCGCCGCCGATCTGGCCGCCCAGTCAAACGTGCAGTTGGCGGACGTTCCGCTCGCATTGACCCGACAGCAGGCGATGGACAATCGGGTGAGAGCGTTCGAGCGCTCGGGCCTCACGCTGCATTCGTCCGCCGGACCGTTGGCTGTCTCGCGCTTTTCCGCGCGGCGCAGCGCCCAGGTATCGACGACCCCAGTGCCGACCGTAGGTGACATCATCAATCTTCACATCCCCGACGCCTCGACCAACAATCTCTGCAACAACTATATCCAGACTCAGGCGACGGTAGCTTCGGTGAGCCGACGCGCGATTCTCGTAGTCGACACCCTGGATGGACCGCCCAGCACGCTCTTCACGCAGGCGGTGCTCGATTCGATCACGACGGAGTTCGATAACATTACCTATCCGACGGATAGCTCATACTACCACAACCCGACGGATGTCGATGCCAACGGCCACATCATTCTTCTCTTCACTGGACAGATTAACAAGCTGACACCGCCGGCCAGCAGCGGCGGATTCGTCGGCGGGTTCTTTTTCGCGGGAGATTTCTTTCCGCCGACGGGCACGACGTCCGGAACGTTCTGTCCGGAGAGCAATCAGGCGGAGATTTTCTACCTGCTCTCACCGGATCCGACCGGCCGCTTCGGCAATGTGCGGTCGACGAGCTCCGTGCGTCAGGGTACTCGGGGCACGATCGCGCACGAATTCCAGCACATGATCAACGCCGGAAACCGTTTCCAGAATCCAGCGGTGAATGACTTCGAATCGACGTGGCTCGATGAAGGGCTTGCGCATTTTGCCGAGGACGCCGTTGGCCGCGTACAGCGTGGCTTCACCGATCTCCAGACGCTCACGTTCAACGATGTCCTTCCTTGCAACACGCCATGCTCCCAGGCGAACGACTTCAATGCGTTCTTCTTCCAGAATCTGGCGCGACTGAC